>JAAOZN010000089.1 GCA_011605775.1 Nitrososphaerota archaeon
GGTGAAAAATGTGTATAGACCTTGCTTACCTTGATCTTTGATAAACCATTCTAGCTTGGTAGGATAGTAGACTGGGTAGATAACGGCTTGCCTTGTTGTAGCGAATTTAAGGGTAATCACAAAGACTGCCAGCTGTTTATGCAGCCCGAACTCCATATCTGCAGTGTAATGTAGACCCATTTTTAAAACATTTAACAGCTCTTTTGCTTTTTCATTCGCTAGAACAACAAGGAAGCCTAATCTTCCTTTTAATTGATACAAGGAGACACGAAGTGGACGCAATGTCAATACTTTATAACCGCGCAGCACCATCTCCTCTTTAATGGCGTTCAAATCCTCTTCTAGCTTAGGCCATATTTCATCAAACATTCTAGCCACTTCATTAGATTCAGCCGTCAACTTACCCCAACTACTAACGTTCTATATTTAAATCTAACGACAGACAACAGTGGTAAGGGTTCTATGGATGGGTTTAGAGCTACTCTCATAAGAAGGAATTTCTTCAGTGAAAGATGATTCGAACGGTATCAGTAGGACTTGCGGTAAAAGTATAAATAGAAACCAGCGTAACAAAGTAGCAAGTGAAACTAAATGATCACAAAGAAGAAAGTCGTTGTAGTCGGCGCTGGGATAATGGGGCCTGGTATTGCGCAAGTATGTGCACAAGCCGGGCACGAGACTAGCATAATACGCCGGCGGCCAGCACTTCTTCAACAGACAGTTGAAGCGATAAAATCAAACCTTCAAATGTTAATAAATAATGGGCTTATAAGCAGTCAAGAAGCATCTGAAACTCTTCGGCGGATTAAGGCGGAAACAGACCTGGCTGAGGCAGCTAGAGAAGCTGATTTCATAATAGAAGCTATACCAGAAGATATGGCTGCTAAGAAGGCTCTCTTTAAAGAGCTCGACCAATTATGTTCAAGCCAGACGATACTTGCCTCAAACACATCCTCTTTCAGCATAACCGAGATCGCCTCAGTTACAACTAGACCAGATAGGGTAGTGGGAACTCATTGGTGGAACCCCCCTCATCTTATGCCTTTAGTTGAGATCATTAAGGGGAGGCAAACCTCTGATGAAACGATAAAAATCACTAAAGATTTTGTCGCTGCTCTGGGTAAGATTCCTGTTGTATGCAAAGACTCTCCAGGCTTTCTTGGGGTTAGGCTTCAAGCTGCATTAGTTTTAGAAGCTATCAGGATGCTTGAGGAAGGGTTAGCGACAGCTGAGGATATAGATATGGCTGTGAAGCTGACCTTGGGTCTTCGTCTGCCTATTCTGGGCCCGCTTGAGATTGTCGATCTAGGTGGTATGGATACTTTCCTTTATGCCTATAGCTACCTCTATAATACGCTTGGAGAGCGGTTTAAGCTGCCACAACTTTTAAAGCATAAGGTAGAGTCTAATGAACTTGGGATTAAAACAGGAAAAGGATTTTATACATACACTAATGAACAGATAGAAGCAATAGTAAGACGTAGAGACCAATGGCTTATAGAGCAGTTAAAGAAACTACAGTCCCAAAGGAAAGCTTTCCAGTAAAAGAATAAATAAGTCGAAAGCAAAGTTCAAGATGGTGATTCACGATGGCTTTTAATCAATTTGATTACGAATTCCTTGAGATGGTTAGAAAGCAAGAAATGCCTCCATTAATCATCACAGTCGCATTGACTGGTGGGGTTCAAGGTAAAGAAGTGAATCCGAATCTCCCGGAAACGCCTGAGGAACAGGCTCAGCAAGCATATGAAGCATATAAGGCCGGAGCGTCAATAGTTCATATACATGCAAGGGATCCAGAGAAAGGTTATGCAAGCCCATCGATCAACCCGGCTCATTACCGTGAGATAAATAGAAGGATACGTGAACTATGTCCGGACATCATTATTAATAATACGACTGGCGGTGGGCTTGGAACCTTAACTACTGAAGAAAGAATGAGATCGTTAGAAGCTGATCCTGAGATAGCGAGTCTTAACCTAGGTCCATTAGCGTGGAGAGCTCTGTTAAAGAAGAGAGAGCCTCCCTTATCAGGTAGACCCACTGATGTCCTTATGGATAGTATATGGCCGCCAACATTCTCTTGGGCTGAAACCGAGCTCTTTGCACAGCGGATGCGTGAAAAGAATATAAAACCTGAGCTTGAAGTCTACCACCAAGGTCAGTTCCAACTCGTTTATAACCTTATAAGGAAGGGTCTGATTGAAAAACCGTATCTCATACAATTCGTCATGGGAGCGCCTAGTGGCGTGTTACCAACGCCTAGCAACTTACTCTCGATGCTAGGACACGCTCCAGTAGGCTCTATCATAAGCGTAATAGGGATAGGCCCTTATCAACTACCTCTAACTACTATGGCAATAGCGATGGGATTGAATATTAGGGTTGGGCTTGAAGACAACATATACTATAAGAAAGGTGAGTTATGTAAAAGCAACGCTCAGCTTGTTGAGAGGGCTGTCCGAATAGCAAAAGAACTTAACCGCGATGTAGCAACTCCCATGCAAGCTAGGGAAATACTCGGTCTACCTAAAGAGCCAAAAAAGTATTAGCGACCCCAACAATATGATTTAAAACCTTATTAAGGAGACTAATTGTAACTTCAGGTGTAAGTTAGATGGAAGATATCGTAAAGTATTATCCAGAGTATTGGGCTGGTAAGAAATTAGCTTACCCCCACGTACCACCTGAACACCCTAAATTCTCTAGATCCGTCGTTGTAGGGAATCTGGTTTTTATATCTGGCTGCCAAGGTCAGAACGATGAAACTTTGGAAATCCCTACCACTTTCAAGGAGCAGATGATTAACGCATTAGACAAGATAAGAAAAGCTATGGAAGAAGTAGGCAGTTCTATGAACAACCTTATCAAAACAATCATACTACTTAAGAATCTTGAGGACTATCCGCTGATGAGAAGAACCGAGCTAGAGTATTATCAAAGATACGCCCCTTTCCTTGTAGAAAATCCGCCTGCAAGTACGGTTGCGGTTGTCGTGAGCTTAGCGAGACCCGAATTTTTAGTTGAGATAGATGCAGTAGGCTACATACCATAAAAAAGAAAAGAGGGGTTTAAGGCGGCATAGGGTACCAGAACTGAGCATTCGACATTTCCGGAGGCCAGACTATCTTAAATTCCCCATTCTGCCACTGCATCATAAACGCTGGGATGATGTATTGGTGGTAGTAGGGGTTATTGGGATCTGTTACAAATCTAATGCGCCCATTAACCGTCATTAGATCTGTTGTTTTGATCGCTTCGTGAATCTTCTTTGGATCGAGGCTACGTGCCCTCTTGATGGCATCTCCTAGAACCTGTGCGGCTGCGGCAGCATCACCTATGTGTTGACTCCAGAATTCGTTATATTGTTTCATATACGCGTCAGCAAGTTCTTGTCCTCCAGGGTAGAGCCAAGGAGCCCAGAAACCGAGGTGACACGTTCCATTACTTATTCTTGCGCCTACAGCTTCTACAAAGTCATGGGGCTCAAATGCTTTTGAGATCGCCATAAACTTTGGTCTCCACCCAAGAGTATATGCTTGTTTCAACATTGCCCACCCTTCCGGTGGTATCATCAAGCCCATCACGATATCTGCACCAGACGCCTGTGCTTTCCTTATCATGTCTGTGAAATCGGTTGTTCCTAAAGGCACGTATACTTCATACACTACTTGGTATTTGTACTTCTCTGCAAAGCCTTTGTATAGGTTGCCGAAGGCCACACCTTCAGGAGAATCTTCCAAGAATAGAACCAGCTTTTTGTTGTTGAGTTCTGGTGGTACTGTCTCCAATGCTTGGAAGTATCGGGCTACGATGCTCACATCCGGATCAGCTATCGAGAAGAATATATTCCAAGTATATTCACGTTTAGGCATCATCTCCTGAACAACCTCTAAAGGTAGTGACGCGGTTATAATAGGCACACCATATCTTTCTGCAACCGTGCAGCCGGGCACACCTATGGGTGGCGTTCCAGAGCTTAACAGTGCAACAACCTTGTCTTCGAGAATAAGACGTTCAGTGTTTTTCGCACATTTATCCGGGCTGCTTTCATCGTCATATATAATGAGCCTTACAGGTAATTTCTTTCCCACCTCATCTACGTATATTCCGCCTTCTTCTTTGTTAATTTTATCCAACATATAACGGTAGCCAAAACTTAGATACTTCCCCCAGGTGGCGAGTTCACCACTCATAGGAACAGATGCCCCCACCCTAATCTCTTCTGGTCCACCAGCTGGCGCCATTATGTAGAAGTAGGACAAAGCGCCTGCCACTACGACAACCACGATTATGATTGCCACAACTATTGCTTTTAGTTTCGTTACCCCCTTTTTCTTCATAATTTTCTCACGCGCAATGTAAAGCGCAGCAGTTGTATAAATATGTTGTGGCACACCATAAACTCTGAAAGAACTTAACAGCCCTAAAGTAAACTTTGAGTCCAAATCTTCTCAAGCGAAGATAATCTGATCGACGGCCTGTCGACTTTTCAAGATTATAGGGTCTAATAAGTGCCAGGTTTCAGTCGTTTTTTCAAGGTTTGCCTTGCTGGTGCTATGGAGAACGTTTTAGAGGCCGTAAGAAAAACCATCTTAGATTTTGATTCAACTCCTTAAGAAATATTTAAATAGCTTTTCTACATAGAAGAACTGAGCGATTATGGCTGAAGAAAAGAAGGTCACTCGTAGGGGCTTTCTAACGGCTGCCGTATCTGCTGTTGTAGCTGGTGTTGTAGCTGGTGTAGGAGGGTATTATGCTGGGCTTGGTGCCGCTGGTCCAGCCGCAACCGTAACAGTGACTGCACCAGGCGGTACAGCAACAGTTACACGCACAACCACAGTAACAGCTCCACCAGTAACTACTACAGTAACAACAACCGCGGGTGCACCACCTGTAGGTCCGAAGGAGATTCTTATCGGCGCTTCTCTAGCTCTAACAGGTCCGATGGCGCCCTTTGACGCAGGTATAACCTTTGGCCACAAAGCGGCGGTTGAAGACATTAACAAGCTTGGCGGCGTCTACGTTAGGCAGTATGGTCGTAGGATTCCAGTTAGATATATCGTTTATAACAATGAGACAGAGCCTGCAAAAGCTGCTTCCTTAGCAGCTAAACTGATTCTTGAGGATGGGGTAATAGCCTTAGTGGGCGGCGATGGGCCGCCTGTAACCTGGAACCCAATCTGCGCTCAAGCTGAAAGGTATCAAACACCCATCGTCGCTGGTAGCCCTTGGGAGCCTTGGTGGGCTGGAGGACCATACAAGTATGCTTGGAGTATACTCTTTAGAATAGCTACGAAGCCCGGTGTTGCAACAGGTCATCCTTGGTTAGAAGGGAGGGTTGGCTACTGCTTAACCGATGTAGCTCTTGCCATAACCGACAAGTATGCTGATAAGACTAACAGAAGAGTCGCGGTGCTGGCTGCTGATGACGCAGATGGCAGAGGCTGGTATGAAGCTTTCCCGAACGTCTTAAAGGAAGCAGGTTACACACCTTGGAGAACGCCGCCACACACTGGTGAAAAGCTGGGTCTCTATCCACCTGGCACTACTGACTTCACAGGAATCATTAGGGCGTGGAAGGAAGCAGATTGTCAGATAATGTGGGCAAACTTACCAGGCGCAGACTTTGGCATAGTTGTCAAGCAGATGGCTGGCTTAGGTTATACACCAAAGCTGGGGTGGATAGCTAGAGGCGCGATGTTCTATGAAGACATCATGGCTTGGGGCGGGGATCTACCAGAAGGTTGGATAAGCGAAATAAAGTGGGATCCAAGATTCCCGCCTGAAATATGCCGAGGCATCGGCGACACAACACCGATGTCCCTCTTTGAAAGGTGGACCAAAGAGAAGGGTACCCCACCTGTCTATCAGCATACTTATACGATCGGTATGGGTTACTCTGCCATGCAGGTTCTGCTCGATGCTATTGAAAGAGCTGATAAATTAGATAAGGAATCTATCAACGAAGCGATAGCGGAAACCGCAGGATACTTTATGTCTGGGCACATAAGATTCTCAAAGACAGCGCATGACTCTCCAAACCCAATCATGTGCGGTCAATGGCAGAAAGTCGATAAACCGTGGAAATGGGAGATGAAGATCGTCTTCTCGCAGCACCCCTGGATGCAACCTGACGCTGACATGATCTTCCCAATACCATCTAAAGGGTGAGCAAATAAATACTATCTATATCCCTAAACCCATAAATTTTTTTTACCTCTTATATTTTTAGTAGGCGGGAGAAGGGATGGAAGTAATACTTGAAGGTAGCAATTTAAAGAAGTCCTTTGGGGGTGTAGTAGCGATAAGGAATTTATCCTTTAAACTGAAAAAAGGAGAGGTACTAGGTTTAATGGGACCGAACGGTGCAGGTAAAACCACAGCATTTAACCTAATTACTGGCGTCTATAAGCCTGATAGCGGTGTGATAAAGTATATGAACAGAGATATAACTGGTCTTCCACCGTATTTAACTTGTCGTCTTGGGATTGCTAGGACACATCAAATCCCAAGACCATTCTCCAACCTCTCAGTCTTTCAAAACGTTGTTGTTGCAGCTATGTATGGAGCTGGTTTGCATAAAACAGAGGCTGGAAAGAGGGCGCTTGAAGTTCTAGATATTATAGGTCTTTCGAGTAAAAAAGATGTTATAGCTGGGCATTTGCAGTTGGCAGAACTTAGAAGTCTTGAACTAGCTAGAGCCTTGGCAACTAAGCCTAAAGTACTGCTGGCAGATGAAATTGCAGCCGGTTTGACGGAAGCTGAGATTCCGCAGCTTCTTCAAATTCTAAAGACGATTAATGGTATGGGCGTATCTATAATCCTTGTTGACCATGTTATGAAGTTTCTGGTCGATGCAGTTAATAGAGTGATAGCTATAGCAAGCGGCGAAGTTATAGCTGAAGGCGAACCAAAAGAAGTATTACGTGACCCGAAGGTCATTGAGTCATATTTAGGGACTAACGTGATCGAAGGGAGTGGTGGGGTGTAATCGATGTCTGAAAGACCGTTGCTCAAGCTTGATCAAGTAAGCGTCTATTACGGCGACCTCTGTGCAGTACGAGACATAACACTTGAAGTTAGAAAAGGAGAGATCGTATCACTTATAGGAGCAAACGGCGCGGGTAAATCTACCATACTAAATACTATAATGGGTCTCACCCACCCAAAAACAGGATCTATAGAGTTTGATGGGAGAAGAATCGAAAGACTTGAAACACACGATATAATTCCGTTAGGGTTGGCGTTGGTGCCTGAGGGGAGAAGAATATTTCCCGAATTGAGTGTACTTGAAAACCTCCTCGCTGGCTCCTACACCCGTAGAGCAAGGCAGAATAAGCAACAGATGCTTAAAAGAGTCTTCGAACTCTTCCCAATTCTTGAAGAGAGAAAAAACCAGCTTGCAAGTACATTAAGTGGTGGTGAGCAGCAGATGCTAGCTATAGGTCGTGCTTTGATGACCGACCCAAAGATGATTCTTTTTGACGAGATTTCTTTAGGTCTTTCTCCTATCATCACGTTAAAGATCTATGAGACTATTAAGAAGATAAGGTCTGAAGGTGTAACCGTTCTGCTCGTTGAACAAAATGTAAGGCAGAGTCTTGCTGTGGCAGATAGAGCGTATGTTTTAAAAGCGGGGCGTATAGTGCTAAGCGGGGAGACGAAGGATTTAAGAGATGAGGAGGAGGTTAGGAAAGCGTACTTCGGCGCATAAAGGAGGGCGGAAACGATGAGTCTAGAAGTCATATCAAATCTGTTACCCCCAATTATTATGGGCTTCCTACTCGGCGGGCTATATTCGGTAATAGGATTTGGCCTCTCACTTGTATTTGGAGTTATGAGGATGGTGAACCTCGCCCACGGAAGCTTTGTCATCTTCGGCAGCTATTTCGCGTGGGTCTTGCTGACTACAGTAGGTTTAGACCCGCTCTTAAGCCTCGTCATAATACTGCCAATATCATTTGGCATCGGCTTTGGGCTTCAGAGATCACTTTTAAACAGACTCTATAGATTGGGTGTTGAGCCGCCTTTACTAACTACCTATGGAATAGCAATAATCCTCGCTTCAGCATACCTCCTAATATTTACACCATATAGCAGAGGGTTAGTAACGTCCTACTCTATAGGAAGTGCTGGATTTGGTGCCCTTACCTTTCCTCTTATCTTCATACTCGATTTTATAGCAGCTCTAATAACAATGATCTTCCTATACATACTCTTGAACAAAACCTATGTAGGGTTAGCAATCCGCTGCGCTACTCAAGATCCTCAAGCAGCTAAACTTGTGGGCATGAATATTAACCACATCTACGCGTTAACATTCGGTCTCGCAATAACCTTTGCCTCCTTAGGTGGCGTATTTTTAGGTCTGACCTACCCGTTTATCCCAGCTTCCTCCTTCACTTATCTAATAATTGCATTCGGCGTAGTTGTAGTCGGAGGACTGGGAAGCATGTTAGGAACGTTCATAGGCGGCATAGTTCTTGGTCTAGCGCAGACATTAGGCTACCACTTCTTTGGCATCGGCTATCAACTATTCATAACCTATCTTGTTATTCTGGTGATGCTCGTCATAAGACCACAAGGCATACTAGGTGTTAAGCGATGAGCAAGAAGATACGCGCCACAAAATTCCTATTACCACTGATCTGCCTAATAGCATTGATCATCTTACCCCTAAGCGGCATTCCTTGGTACTATTTCCACGTCCTCTTCATCTTCTTTACATACTTGATACTTGCTGAAATGTGGAATCTATTAGCTGGTTACTGTGGACTGATCTCACTAGGTCAACCAGCCTTCATCGGACTCGCAGGATATATGCTAGCCATCTCACTATACTACGGTCTATCACTTCCTTTATCTTTACTAGTAAGCTACCTAACCGTAGTTGCATTCGCTATTGTAATTTCCGTGCCGGTCTTTAGGTTAAGAGGCTTCTATTTCGTAATAGGCACTTGGATGATTCCTGAGGTAATTAGGCTTTGGTTCAATAACTGGAGACCCACTGGCGAAGTGTTGATAGGTGTAGGCGGTGGCGCTGGCTTCAGGGTTTTTGCAGGACTAACCCCGCAAACCCTTTATTATATTGCATTAGTAGCTGGCTTTGTTACCATCGTACTCAAACGCTACATCCTAACATCAAAGCTAGGAGTAGGACTTATGGCTATTCGCGATGACGAGAGGGCAGCAGAAAGCTGTGGGATAAACGTGTTAAGATGTAAGTTTTATGTGTTTGTGATAGCAGCCCTATTAACAGGGGTGGCAGGAACAATATTTTACCTCTTTCAAGGCCACATAGAACCTACGAATGCGTTCAGCATATACTGGACCAATATTATGCTTATTGCAGTCATTTTAGGTGGGATAGGTACCGAAGCCGGACCAATTATAGGCGCAGCTATAGTAGTTATACTTGAACAGCTGCTAGCAGCATACGGTGAGCTCAGTCAGATAATCTTGGGCGTACTCTTAATTGTCATAATCGTAACTATGCCTAGGGGTATATTGGGCACGATCTATAAGGTGCAGATCCATAAAACCCTCCTTAAGAAACTAGCAGCCACCTCGTAAAATAATATATTAGAGATCGCTTTCTCTTGGTTTTCTAACCTATTTATCAAGCACAGCTATGGCTTCTATCTCAACTTTTAGCTTTCTACTTACGCCGACATCAGCAGGTGGACGTACAAGTCCTTTAACCTCAATGGTTGTGCTCGCAAAGTTCATATGCTCGCCAAAATACTCTTTTTGCACATTATTCAATATATCCATCTCACTCATATCAGTTATATAGCGTTTTATAGCTACAATATTCTTAAAACTCGCGCCAGCCGCTTGTAGAATGGATTTTATGTTTTCAAATACCCTTCTAGCTTGCCCCTCCATATCTTCTGGGAAATCAAACTCCTCAGCCCTGTGAGGGTGACTATGATAAAGCGGAAGAGCGGTACAGCCTGAGATAAAGAGTAGAGAACCACCTGTAACTTTCACGGCTGGAACAAAAGGCATCCAACTTGTGGGCTCCTTTGGATGAATAATCTTCACCTCAACCATTACTTACCAACCTTTGAAATAAACGCCTTTTCCTCTTTAATAAATTTTATGTCAAGACGTGTCTTGTCTACTGTAACATCTCAGCGAAATATTAAGAAGAATCGACCACTTTCAAATATTTAAGTTTAGGTCTAGGGTTCTCATTTGATTTTCACGATTACTCTCGGTGGGTGCTAGTAAAAATAAGCTTTTTATACAACCTGTTATCTACCCCTCCTTGTGAGGTAAGATGGCTACTGTTTCGAAACCTTATCCCCCACCTGGCTTGGAATGGTGGACAAAGAAGGAGCCAGTTCTTGTAAAGCCGTCTGAAGTAAAATCAGTCGTCCCACCTAAGCACACCAACACTTCTTCCTTCCCACTGATACGTACTGAAAACTTGGAAGCATTTATAACCGAAATAAGACCAGGAGGCGTTGCTGAACCAGATGTTCATCCGATCTCTGAACACGCCTTCTACGTACTCTCAGGAAGAGGTAAATGGGTAATAGATGGGAAGGAATACATGTTGGAACCAGGAATGTTCATATGGATGCCTCCTGGCGCAAACCACGAAACGATAACGGTCGGCGACGAAACTCTACGATTATTCGTTCTGTTCGCTCCCAGTAGGATGAAAGAGAAGAAATAACAAGAATAAATTACACATATTTTTTTAGAAGGTTTTAGGGCATCATCTTAATTAACGCAGCCCCTCTTCTAAATAAATTTAAGGCTTATATAGTAGATCACAACAAACTATCTACCGGGATGTTGCAATGAGCTTTGGAGTTATGGGTGTTGATTTCGAGGAAAGGGTCAACTATGAGCGACTACGGAAAGAGAGATTGGAGCGAGCGAAAGAGCAGGTTAAACGCTATAATCTTGGTGCAATACTCTGCTTTGATTTTGACAACATTCGCTACCTTACGAGTACACATGTTGGCGAATGGGCTAGAAATAAGATGCAACGATATGCCATCCTACCAGTAGATTCTGAGCCTATACTTTTTGACCCGGCTGCCCCGGCGAAAAGAAAGACAAGCCCTTGGATTGCTGATAGAGTCTTCCCCGCTGTGGGTTCGATGAGGGGGTCAATACCACCGGAAGTTGGTATGATAGAGAAAGTTGCCGATAGTATAGTCAATGTTTTAAAGAAGCATAAGGTTGCCGATCTACCGTTAGGAGTAGACATTATCGATATTCCTCTAATGGATGCTTTGTCTAAAAGAGGGGTTAAAGTCGTTGACGGGCAGCAAGCGATGCTGGATGCTAGAATCGTTAAGACTAAAGACGAGATCGAGCTGCTTACACTAGCCGCTTCTATGGTTGACGCCGCATATGCGGAGGTAGCAAGGAACCTTAAGCCGGGTGTAAGAGAGAATGAGTTAGTTGCTTTGGTCAACGATGTGCTATATAGCCTTGGTTCAGATTTGGTTGAATGCGTAAACGTCGTTTCCGGCCCAAGAGGCGCCCCGCACCCGCACGTCTTCGCTGACCGAATAATCAGGCCTGGGGATATGGTTTACCTTGACATTATGCACTCCTTTAACGGCTACCGCACCTGCTACTATAGAACTTTCGTCGTCGGTAAGCCTACTAAAGCGCAGTTAGAAGCGTATGAGCAAGCTTGGACTTGGCTAAAGAACTCCATTGATGCTGTAAAACCGGGTGCAACTACAGCCGATATAGCGAGGTGTTGGCCTTCTGCCGAAGAACTCGGCTTTAGGAACGAAGAAGAAGCATTTCTACTCCAATTCGGTCACGGCGTTGGACTAAGCATCTGGGAAAAGCCAGTTATTTCAAGGTTATTCTCACTTGAACACCCATTCAAGATACAGAAAGGCATGGTCTTTGCGCTAGAAACGTGGTGCCCCTCTAAAGACGGCAGAGGCGCCGCTAGAATCGAGGAAGAAGTCGTAGTAACAGATGTGGGCAGCGAAAGGTTATTTAGGTTCCCCGCTGAGGAACTTACCTGTTGCCCAATCTACTAGAGGTGGTGGAGTATGAGTAGTGGTGAAAAAAGGGTAGTCGGTTTCGCTGGTCTAGGTCTGATGGGAAGCCCTATGGCGAAGAACATTCTGAAAAATGGGTATCCACTTTACGTCTGGAACAGAACCCCAACTAAAATCGAGGACCATGTGAAGCTAGGAGCTAAAGTTGCTAAAAGTCCGAAGGAGCTCGCCGAAAAATCCGACGTAATAATATGTATGTTAGCTACACCAGCAGCTACAGAAGATGTAGTCTTCGGTAGAAACGGGCTACAAGGAAACGGTATCCTGGACGGCTTCAGTAGCGGAAAGATCCTAATAGATATGAGCACTAACTTACCTAGCGTTGTAAAGAAGATCGCAGAATCTGTAAGGAAGAAGGGTGGCGAATTTGTCGATGCACCAGTAATAGGTAGTGTGAAGCCTGCTACTGAAGGAACTTTGACTATCCTTGCTGCTGGTAAAAAAGAAGTCGTAGATAGAGTGAAGCCAATATTAGAAACGATGGGTAAAAAGATATGGTACGTTGGCGAAACTGGCTCAGGCTGCGCGATGAAATTAACCATGAATCTACATCTCCATATAGTAACAGGTGCCTTCGCCGAAAGCATTACATTTGGTGCTAAAGCTGGTCTTGACCCTGCACTGATAGTCGAAATACTAAATAATAGCATCTTCAAAACTTACATAAGCGAGACCAAAGGGAAGAAAGTTATAGATGGGGATTGGACAGCCGCCTTTACGCTTGAATTAGCAGCTAAAGATACACGTCTAGCAGTTGAGTTAGCCAGAGAAGTAGGAGCAGTAGTGCCTCTGGGAAGCCTTGTTGAACAACTATATAATACCGCTATAGCTAATGGGATGAAGAGCCTAGATTATTGTGCCTTAGCAGCGATGTATGAAAGACTAAGTAATGTTAAGGTATCAAAGGCTTCATCCTCCTAAATTTTATCTTCATTTTTTCTAATTTATCAGAACTTGAACAAGTAAAAATTATATAGTGTTTTTGTCACAGCTGACGTTGGGGCTAAAGGGTTGAAGAAGATAGAGACTAACCAATTAATATGGATGTATACGAAGATGGTTGAAATAAGGCGCTTTGAAGAGAAGATTAATGAAGAATACAATAAGGGATTGGTTCCTGGCTTGGTTCATCTTTATGTGGGGCAGGAGGCTGTTGCGGTAGGCGTCTGCGCAAACCTAACTAAGGATGATTATGTTGTTGGCACTCATCGTGGGCACGGTCTAGCGATAGCAAAAGGTGTGCCTTTGGATAAACTTGCGGCTGAAATTATGGGGAAGGAGAGTGGTTGCTGTAAAGGTAGGGGTGGGTCGATGAGAGTAGCATATCTTGAATCAGGTCTGCTCTATTCGTGCCCAATAGTAGGCACAAACCTACCCTTAGCCACAGGCGTAGGATTATCGATCAAATTGCGTGGGACAGATCAAGTAGCTGTTTCCTTCTTTGGTGATGGTGCGTCAAACACAGGAGATTTCCACGAGTCGTTAAATCTTGCGTCTGTTTGGAAATTACCTGTAGTCTTCGTTTGCGAAAATAATAGCTATGCGATCTCAGTTCACATTAAGAAGTCGACCGCTGTAGAAGATATCTATAAAAGGGCGGTAGCATATGGTATCCCAGGAGTAATGGTAGATGGGAACGACGTTCTAGCAGTCTATGAAGCTGCGCAGCAAGCGGTTCAAAGAGCAAGGGCGAAGGAGGGTCCTACGCTAATCGAATGCAAAACTTATAGAACAGTAGGACATGGCACGACAGACCCCGGAACTACTTACAGAAGTAAGGAAGAGGTAGAAGAATGGAAGAAGAGATGTCCGATTAAACGGTTTAGAGAATATTTGGTTGTAAACGGTGTAGTTTCAGAAGAGCAGCTTCGGCAAATCGAAAAAGAAGTGGAGGTTCGGGTTGAGGAAGCTATAAGGTTCGCTGAGCAAAGCCCCTATCCTCCTCCAACCGCTCTTATGGATTATGTTTATTGAGAGGTGAGAGCGTTGAGAGAAATAACCTATGTGGAGGCCTTGAACGAAGCCTTACGTGAAGAAATGCGCCGTGATGAGCGTGTAATAATATTAGGCGAAGATGTGCAACTGGGATATTCCGGACGAGGCGGTCTCTTTTTAGTGACTGCGGAGTTAATGAAGGAATTCGGCGCTGAGCGGGTGAGGGATACGCCTATCTCTGAAGAGGGTTTCGTTGGAGCGGCTATTGGTGCGGCATTAACTGGTTTAAGGCCTGTCGTTGAAATCATGTATGCAGACTTCCTACTTCCTTGCATGAATCAAATCGTTAATGTTGCAGCTAAGCTGAGGTACTCGACAGGCGGGCAGCTAAAGGTTCCTATTGTAATTAGAGCGATGATTGGGCAAGGTAGGGGTGTGGGAAGTGACCACTCGCAGGTCCTTATACCTTGGTTTATGAATGTACCGGGCTTGAAAGTAGTCGCACCCTCTACTCCCTACGATGCAAAGGGGCTACTAAAGAGTTCTATAAGGGACGAAAGCCCGATAATGTTCTTTGAGCCTTTCCTACTCTATAGGACGAAGGGACCTGTACCAGAAGAGGAATATCTTATCCCGATAGGAAAGGCGGATGTGAAGAAGAAAGGGAAAGATGTTACTTTAGTTGCGATCTCTACAATGGTGCCACGTGCACTATCTGCCGCAGAAAAGCTTGAGAAAGAAGGCATTAGTGTTGAAGTAATCGACCCACGCACATTAATACCCCTCGATAAAGAGACTATTCTTAACTCTGTAAAGAGGACGAATCGACTAGTAATCGCTGAAAGCAGTGTTAAGACCTGCGGGGTAGGTGCTGAAATCAGCAGCATGGTTGTTGAAGAAGCTTTTGACTATCTAGACTCGCCCATTAAGCGCGTAGCTGCGCCTCACGTACCTGCTCCTGCTGCACCAACTTTGGAGAAGCTTACGATTCCAGATGAGAACGATATTATAAAGGCTGTTAAAGAGCTTGTTGAGGGGTAGGTGGTTAGGGTGAAGGTCGTTATAATGCCTAAACTCGACCTAGCTATGGATAGTGGAAGCATCGTTGAATGGTTTAAAAAAGAAGGTGAAAGCGTTAAAGAAGGTGAACCGATTCTCACAATAATGACACAGAAAGTAACGACTGAAATAACTTCACCAGCTAATGGCGTACTGCACAAAATATTGGCAGAAGTAAATGAAGAAGTGCCAGTAGGGGAACCCATCGCTGTGATTGCGGAAGAAGGCGATGATATTGAAGCCGTTAACAAACAGGTAAAAGAGATTTTGGAGAAGAGAGTCTCAGCTAAGGTTGAAGTGAAGGAGGTAGTAGAAGAAGTCAAGGAGGAGGTAAAGGAAATAGAATTAAAAGAGGAAGAGAGGGTAAGAATATCGCCCGCTGCGCGAAAACTAGCGGAAGAATATGGCATCGATATTCAGCAAATAAAGGGTACTGGTCCTCAAGGAAGAATAACTAAAGAGGATGTTCTGAGAGTTGTAGAAGAACTAAAGGCTAAGAAGGGGAAGATTATACCCATAACTGGAATTAGGAAGATAATTGCTGAAAGGATGAGTCTAAGCCATAAGATCATACCGCCTGTAACATACTGTATGGAAGTAGATGCTACAGATATGGTTGCTGTTCGAAGAATGTTTAAAGAAAGAGAGAACATTGACTTATCGTATAACACTCTTATCATCAAGGCTGTTGCCAAAGCTCTATTAGATTACCCGATCTTTAACTCGACGGTTGAAGGCGAAAACGTAAGATTGATAGACGATATAAATATTGGGTTGGCAGTAGCTACGGATTATGGGCTCGTAGTACCAATTATCCACAACGCAGATAAGAAGGAAGACATTAGAGAACTCGACAAAATAGTTAGAGATTTAATTGAGCGGGCTAGACAAAACAAGCTTAGCATCGATGAAGTAACAAATGGTACCTTCATAGTAACCAATCTAGGCATGTTTAAAATAGACATCTTTACACCAATAATATTCCCAGATCAAGTCGCTATACTGGGGGTTGGCAGAATGGTCGAGAAGCCTGTGGTTGCTGATGGGCAGATCAAGATCAAACCAATTCTAACACTATCTCTAACAGCGGATCATAGGGTCATAGACGGGGCATTAGCTGCAACATTCCTTAATAGAGTTACAGAATACTTAGAGAAAATCTCATCGCTAGTCCAGTAGAGTAAAAGCAGCTCTGACGGACTACAATATTTTAATCTAACCTTTTTACCTCTGAGCGAAGAAGATGGAAGAGTGGAGAGTCCTCGACTCAAGGTCGTTTGATCCATACCGAAATATGGCGATAGAGGAAGCTGTGCTGCTAGCTGTCAATGAGGCGAAGGTACCCAATACCATCCGTTTCTGGAGAAACACAGAATCTGTAATTGTAGGTCGTTCACAAAAGATAGAAGAAGAGGTTAATTTAGATAAGTGTACTAAACTCGGCGTGAAGATCTTACGCAGATTTACCGGAGGCGGGGCAGTGTATCACGATCTTGGCAACCTCAATTGGAGTATTGTTATGAATAGAAGTAGTATCCTATATCCTAAAAAGATCTTAGAAATATATAAAGAAGCTTGCGGGGCGATCGTTGAAAGCTTAAGATATTTAGGCGTAGATGCTAAATTCGAAGAACCAAACAATGTTACTGTAGACGGGAAAAAAGTATCGGGTTCAGCCGCATATATCAAAAAGAATGCAGCTCTATGCCACGGCACACTTTTATTGAATGCTAATTTAGCAAACCTCAACAATGTGCTGAGCCGCCCACGTTATGTGGTAACAAATATCATAAATGAGTCAGAAAAACGGTCCTCTCTCACTATTTCACTACTTAAAAAAGCTATACTCCTTAACTTTAGTAAGCTTTATCGAATCAAGTTTAAAGCTGGCAAGTTGAGTCAATACGAAACGAGGTTAGCCTCATTATTCGAGACGAAATACAGATCCAGCCCCTGGAACTTTAAAGGAATATATAAACAAAGCATTTGAGATGCCAATTATTTGCGCTAATTCAACCCCTTCTGCTCCCGGGTGGAGGATACTGTTTAATTTAATGTTTTGGTGAATACATTTTTCTTCTTCTGAAACTCTCCACAATGATAAAGATTTTTATAGGAAATGCTCTCTTATCCCTATTGAGAAGGATATGGGAGAACTAGATGTCGATTCAAAATATCTACATGGCCTACTTGACCCAAAATACATCGGCAAACCCGAGGACGTTCTGAAAAAGGTTAGCGTGGAAATACTAGGTAAAGAAGTTGAGGTGTACGACCTCTCACACCCATTCGGTCCAGGCGTTCCCCTCTGGCCTTACTTTGAAGACATTAAAATAGAAAGAATGCACTATCACGCTAAATCCCGTGTGTTATCACAAGTGCTTACACACACCATGCACGTTTCCACACACGCAGACTCTCCAATACATGTTGAAGAGGGCTTTCCTTCTACTGACCAAATACCCATAGAGAGATACATGGGAAAAGGCGTAGTAGTTTCGATACCAAAGGGCAAATGGGAAATAATTACTGCGGCGGATCTTGAGAAGGCAGAGCCGCCTATAGAAAAGGGTGATATAGTGATAGTGAATACAGGTTGGCATCGTTACTGGGGAGACACGGTGAAATACTTCTGTTACGCACCTGGCTTCTATCTCGAAGCTGGGCAATGGTTTGTTAAGAAAGGAGTGAAAGCAGTCGGCATCGACACACAGGCTTTAGATCACCCACTTGGCACGAGAGAGGTATGGAGCCAAGGCGAGGGAGACGAGAGGAACCGTGTCTTACCTTGGCTTGCTGATGAATATAAAAAGGAAAAAGGAAGAGATGTACGCGAAGATTTCCCATATTGGGAACCATGCCATAGGCTCCTTCTAACACACGGCATAATGGGCTATGAAAACGTAGGTGGGGACATAGACAAAGTCACAGGTAAAAGATGTACCATTATAGGACTGCCGCTAAGATGGGTTGGTGGCGACGGCTCTATAGTAAGGCTCATAGCGATAGTTGAAAAGAAGTAGCCGCTCTCCTCATCTCAACCCCCCTTATTTATTTAAATTCCGACAATGAAACATAGGTATATTCGCCGCTTAAAGGTTAAATATAGATAGGAGTCTTTGGTAGATCGAGGGTGCATGAGAAAAGTCGAACTAAAAGATGTAAAACCTTACGACGCGCCAGGACATTTTAAGATGGTTGCCTTGAGGCTCCAGCATAAGGAGACGACGGGTGTTGAAACATTCTGGGTTGGGTTATCCCACTTCTTACCAGGGGGTGGGGCTGAGATGTCAGCAAGCGATTTTGAAAGAGTTTACTTCGTTCTATCAGGAACATTAACGGTGATAGCGGAAGACGGCACAAAATATATTCTTAAACCAACAGATTCCCTCTATATACCTGCGGGCGAGAAGAGGTATCTAATAAATGAAACAAATGAGACAGCCAGTATGCTAGTTATCGCAGGCTACCCTAAAGGTGGTAAATGAGTTGAGTGAATCATACTCCTCTCCTGAGGAATATCAGCGTGTTTTAGAAGAGCGTATAAGAAGCGGCTCCATGGGGTATAGAAAACTCTTCGACCTAACGGGTAAAGTAGCCGTCGTAACAGGTGGTGGTGGAGGGTTAGGTAGACCGACAGCGCTAGGGTTAGCAGACTTTGGTGCAGATGTTGTAGTCACAAGTAGAGATCTGCAAAAACTTATGAAAGTTAAAGAGGAGATCGAACGTCTTGGTCGGAGATCTCTTGCGATAAGCTGTGATGTAACTAAACCAGAGGAAGTTAAGAATATGGTGAAGCAAACAGTGGATGCCTTTGGTAAGATAGATATACTTGTCACATATGCGGGAGTAAACATTCCGAAACCTGCTGAAGATTACCCTTACGAAGATTGGAATAAAGTCATAGATGTTAACGTAACTGGCGTCTTCCTTACTTGCAAAGAAGTCGGCAAAGTTATGATAGCGCAGAAGAGGGGAAAGATAATCAACATCTCCTCTGTTAGAGGAATGTACGGTCTCCCCAGAAACTACGCTGCTTACTGCACAAGCAAAGGAGCTGTAATAGCGTTAACCAAGCAACTAGCTTGCGAATGGGCAAAGTTCAATATTCAGGTTAATGCGATCGCGCCTACTGTAATAGCAACCCCGTTAACCGCCCATATAATGCGAGATCCTGAGCTTTCTCAAACAATGAAGTCACGTATTCTCTTGGGGAGATGGGGCTACCCTGATGACATAATAGGCGCAATCGTATACTTTGCATCAGATGCGTCTAATTTTGTGACTGGCCAGATTCTATTTATAGACGGTGGAGTAACTTCGTGGGCTTAGTACTATCTAATTAATTCCTGATTATACAAGATGGTGGTGTCGGCTTTTGGGTAAATTACTCTGGCAGCCATCCAAAGAGGTTATTGAAAAAGCAAATATTACGCGCTATGTGGATTTCGTCAACGAAAGATATGGGCTTAAAATAGGCCCTTATGCGCCGAGATCATACTTTAAATTATATGAATGGTCTGTTGCGAACATACCCGAGTTTTGGGAGTCTGTTTGGGACTTTGTAAGTATTAAAGCCTCCTGCGGCTTCTCTCAAGTCGTTGACGATTTGAACACATTCCCTGGAGCGAAGTGGTTTGTTGGTGCTAAGCTGAACTTCGCTGAAAACCTCTTAAGATATAGGGATGATCACATAGCCATAATTTCGGTAAAGGAGGATGGCGTCACAAGGAAGGTAACTTACAACGAATTGTATGATTACGTAGCACGTCTCGCTGCATCGCTGCGTAAATTGGATGTTTCTGCTGGAGATCGAGTATGCGCTTACATGCCAAACCTATTAGAGACCCCTATAGCACTACTTGCCGCTACAAGTGTAGGTGCGGTCTGGTCATCATGTGGTTCTGAGCTTGGAACACAAGCAGTTATAGATAGGCTAGGTCAACTCGAACCTAAAGTTTTGTTCACGACTGATGGTTATATCTATAAAGGCAAATACTTTGATATTCTAGAGAAGGTTAAAAAAGTCGCTGAAGCAATACCTTCTTTAAGAAAAGTTATCGTAGTATCATATGCACAAGAAAAGCCAGATATCAGTAATATCCCTAATTCGGTTTATTTTGATGAGTTTCTGTCCTCAAAAACAAGCCTTACATTCGAACAAGTTCCTTCCGATCATCCTCTCTATATTATGTTCTCTTCAGGAACGACGGGTAAGCCAAAGTGTATGGTTCAAGGCTGTGCTGGGGTTCTTGTTAATCATCTGAAGGAGCTTATAATCCACACAGATCTAAAACGGGAAGACAAAATACTTTACATAACATCTCCTAGCTGGATGATGTGGAACTGGCTAATAAGCTCTTTAGCTGTAGGGGCTACGGTTGTATTATACGATGGTAACCCCAATCACCCCAATTGGGATAGAATGTGGCAGATAATTCAGGACTGGAAAGTGACGATCTTCGGCTGCAGCGCAACCTACATCGAATATTTAAAGAGTGTTGATGCCAAGCCAGGTAAACTCTATGATCTATCTTCTCTACGTGAAATCTCACAGACAGGCTCACCCCTTTCAGCCGATGGTTTTGAGTGGGTCTATAAGGCGGTCAAAGAGGATTTGCACTTTAACTCAATTTCAGGGGGAACAGACATAAACGGCTGCTTCGCTATAGGCAACCCAACCCTTCCAGTATATGCCGGAGAGCTCCAAGCTCCTGGTTTAGGAATGAAGATAAAGGCCTATAATATGAATGGTGAACCCATTTGGGATGCGCAGGGAGAGTTGGTCTGCGAAGCGCCTGCGCCGTCGATGCCTCTCTACTTTTGGAATGACCCGAAGAATGAAAGGTATTTAGATGCGTATTTCAGATTCTTCCCGAATAAAAATGTATGGAGGCATGGTGATTTCGTAATATTCCATAGTGACACAGGTGGCATAACCTTCTTAGGAAGATCTGACGCTGTGTTGAAACCTTCTGGTGTACGGATAGGCACAGCAGAAATATATAATATAGTCGAAAAGATACCAGGAATCGCAGATAGTCTGGCGGTCGGTCAAAACTGGAAGGGTGATCAACGTATAATCCTCTTCGTTAAACTTTCGCCCGGC
The DNA here is from genome assembly GCA_011605775.1 of Nitrososphaerota archaeon. Lineage (NCBI taxonomy): Archaea > Thermoproteati > Nitrososphaerota > Nitrososphaerota archaeon. The sequence goes on from JAAOZN010000089.1 coordinate 21,157, forward strand.
TACACTCTAACAGAAGAGTTGAAGAATAAGATAAGGAAAGCTTTGCGTGAAAACGCCTCTCCTAGGCATGTCCCAGCGCTGATCTTAGAGGCTCCGGACATCCCGTACACCTTTAACATGAAGAAAGTTGAGGTGGCTGTAACAAATATAATTAATGGTAAACCAGTAGTAAATAGAGATTCAATCATCAACCCTGAGTCGCTGGATTACTTTGAAAAGATCCTTCCGCAGCTTCAGGTAGATGCATAGATATCCATCAAAGAATAACTGAGTCTTAAGCCGTAATCTATTTAACGCAGTTTATTGAAGAGGTATATGGAGAGGATATGCCTACACACGGATCGCTTACTAAAGCCGGGAAGGTCAGGTCTCAGACACCTAAGATAGAAGCTAGACCAAGAACCTCTCCTATCCCCAAGTATAGGAATAGAAGGACGTTCGTTAAACGGTATGTACTCAAGAGGCAGCCTGGACAAAACTGGATTCAACCCTAAGCCGCAGCCACCATTTTAGCGTTTTCCTTCTTATCTAACATCTTGACGAGTTCCTCATGAGCTATAGATTGTCAGCTTTTGAACTGTTTTTAAGCGAGGCTCTTCAGATCTTTTGTGCTGGTTAATAATGTAAAGAGGAGGTTTAAGTCCACCCTTATGACATTCAGCACCGTTTCGGTAAATCTACAAGGCACCCTTATTTTGAGGCACGTAAGTGCTTTGATCAGATATGTCTTTATGAATCGGTGTTGCATCCTCCATAGAGTGATTCTCTTTGTTGGCTCCTCGATTTCCTTCTTTATTAAGCGGGCTGTGAAAGCCAGCATGGTTGCTGGGTGATCTGGTTGGATGTTAGTCGGCTCGTAACCGCTGTTAGCGTAGAAGTCTATTAATGCCTTCAGATACCCTCCAACCATCACTTCGCTCCCTAAGCATTCGCGTGCTAGAGGTGTCTTCACGCCTCTGCCTAGGAAGTCTTTGATGCTTTCTTCGTCTATGCCGATGGAAGCTAGATCTTTAGCGGCCTCAGCAACGTATGTGAGCTCTTTCTGCTCTTTGGCTAAGATAATGTAGGATAGGGAGGCGTAGATTCTGTAGCGCCCTGTTGCGGCTGCTTCGAGCACCCTCACCATATTGCTTGAGTGAACTCTATCTTCTCGGATTTATCTGTCTTGGATATTCTTGCTGGTGTGTAGAAGTAGACTTGTGAAGCGCCTAGCCAAGATAGTAGCGGCCAAGAGCCCAGTGAGGGGTCGGTTGAGGAAACTGGGTTCGGTGTTATTCCATTAAACCTCCACTCATCGTAGGATAGGCCTGTTTCGTAATATGCTGCTTGCGACTTAGTAAACAGGATCTTCTTCACAACCTCAGGAAGCTTCTCCACAGGGTTGACGGCTTCTTTAGGAAGCGTTACTTCTGCGGGTAGATCATCGATCAGCCTCTGTAGCTCTACACTTCTGAAGTATTTTGGTTTAGTTACGATGTTTTCAACCCACCTACCCATCCCTACAGGTATCGCTATAACACCCTTGGCTACTGTAGGCTCGACTAGGACTGGTGTTTCGAGCGTGCCTGTAGGTGTTTCAATCTTCACAACGTTCCCGCTAACCAACCCTAGCTTGGCGGCGTCTTCTGGGTGGATTATGGCGAAGTTTCTTGGCATAATCTGCTTGAGCCAGTAGTAGAATTGGCTGCGGTGCTTTGTGAAGAGCGGGCTTCCGTTAGGGACTATCAGCATCGGGTACTCTGATTCGCTCCATATTCTGCGGAGCGGTGTACCGGGCAGCCACCTATCTTCAGATTGAATCGAGGTTGGTGCGTAGGTTGAGGGCTCAAAGTATCTTGGTCCACCGTAGAATCGTTTACCGGTTATGCTGTTTCTTGTCTGTGCTAGCTTTTCGTCCCAGAATTCGAGTAGGGTTCTCGGTGGTGTGCGCTTAACGAACCCCTTTTCATCGTAGGATTCTTTGTAGGTTGTGAACACGCCTCCTCTAGCCAGCACATACGCAACATAAGGCCATTCGTCTGGTATGATGTCTTTGTATTGGGCTATCGGGTAGTTTTCTTCTACGAACTTCATATCCTCCCCAGATATTTCGCTTGGTACGATCTTCCTCCGCACAGCGTCCATAGCGGCGTTAGCGTAGACTCGCATGATATAGTCCCATAGGCTGTTCAGCGGGAAGCTCTTACCCTCATACTTCGTCCCCTTAACACCCTTTATCCCACCTTCACCGAAGCCTGGCATACCTAGGCTCTTGGCGAGGTCGATGAGGAACTCCCACATTGACGCATATCTAACTCTACCAGATTGGTCTCTTCCTATTTCGTCTGTTAGGGGCGGTATAACCATGGTTCTCCAGCTTTCAGCTAAGGTGACTCCGGCGCTGGAGGCGTAGAGGTATTGGACACCTAAGGTTCCTGTTTCTAGGTAGGTTGTGTCTGGGACGATGTAGTCGGCGTAAAGGAATGTCTCGTTTATGGATGTGGTTACGGCGACGAAGAGCGGCAGCTTAGATGTATCCTTGAGCACTTCTATGAACTTCAGACCGTAGTTGGCTGAGATAACGGGGTTAGCGTAGTAAAGGAATAGGGCTCTGATCGGATACGGGTAGGCTTCTGAGATGCCAGCAAAGAGCTCGGTGTAGCTCTCCTCTGGCGTAAGCGGGTACCAAGGTCTTTTAGCTGGGTATGGTGATGAACCAGACTTGCTCCTCAACCAGTATTCAAGCGTGCTCTCATAAGAGGCTCCGTGGCGGTCTATAGGCGGACCAAATCTGACCGGTTCGCCGAAGCCTGATGCGCCTACATTATAGAGGTAGCCGTTGTAGTTCGTGGTTGATGCTCTGCCCATCAACCCTCCTTTGGCGAAGTAGTTCCCGATCAGCAAGTCAAGGGCTCTGTAGCACCAAACAGTGTACTCTGCGTTAGGCTGCATAGCGACGCCCCTGTGGATATAGGTTGAGGCAGCCCTTCCTACGCTTGTGAAAGCCTCGGCCATGCGTACTATTGTTTGAACTGGTACGTTGCAGATCTTGCTCCACTCTTCTAGGCTTCTGCTTGATGCTTCGTCATAGAGTATCTTGAGCGCCGTCTTAACCTCGACTTCTTCGCCAGATGCAAGCTTTACTCTACCACTATAGAGTAGCTCAGCCTCCTTTACATCGGTGTGTACCTTAAGCCCATCTGAATACACAACATACTTTGCTGCGTCGCCTAAGCCCACATCACTAGCCCTAAGGAATGTCCCTTCTTTAGCGTGCCCTTTCTCAGTTATCACAAGCCAAGTAGCGTTTGTGTACACTATCTCGCCTTTAGATTTGGCTGCCTCCTCGCTCGGCGACTCCAAGAACGCCTTATTGAAACGTTTGTTGTCGATGATCCACTTTATCATGGCTAGGACTAGAGCTGCGTCTGTGCCGGGCTTAATTGGGACCCACTCGAAGTTTCCGCCACAATCCCCTCTTGGAGCAACGGGGTTTACGTAGAAGACCTTCAACTCACCTTTTGCTGCTCTCTCTATGATCATACCTTGCCCAGTAGCGCCTGGATGTAGTCTACCTATCTGCGCCCCAGCCATGATCAAAACTCTAGCGCCTCTCGCATCTGGGTTCAGATCTGCATATCCGGCGAATATCCTGTTACCACAATAGAAGCCTAGCTGGCAGGCTGAGGTGTGTCTAAGCCAGTTTACACTTCCGAAGGCGTAGGTCCAGCGCTGGTAAAACGAATCTGCGTGATCCTGCCCTCTCCCCCTCACGAAGACGAGCTGGTTCGATCTGAATCCTAAGTCCGGCATATCTGGGTTGGCTAGTATCTGATCTAGTTTGATGCCTTTTTCGCCCAGCTGCTTAGCCCACTTCTCCTTGAACCTCTCTATTTCACTCTTCAGCTCCTCTGCTGTAAGCTTCGGTGCGTTCTGCAGAATGGTGTCTACGTCCTTCTTTATTTCGCTCAGAACGCTGTTTGGATCCTGGATACCCGCTTCTTTAAGTATGCCGTATACGAAGATCTCTTTTATGCCTGGTATCTTTTCACCAGTCTCCTCCACCACCCCACCTTCAACAACCTCTTTGATCAGCTGCTCCCAGCTTATAGCCTTCCACTTCCCGCTTCCTCTTGGACCAGCCCTCTTCAGAGGAGATTTTATGCGGTAGGGGTCGTATAGGTAGTGTATACCATCCTGCCCCCTTGCACACAGTGTGCCAACATACCTTAGGCTCTCCCGCGCAGGCGTATTGTAGGGTAGTGGGTCTAATCTGGTGTATTGGGAAGATGGGTCTACAACCCTATTATATGGGTGGTAGGGGTTGCCCTCGATTCTCTCAACCACGCTAACCCCATCTCTCTCCACAACCTTCGCTCTGATGCCGCACCTGACGTTGCAGCCTAAGCAGGAGCTGTAAACCACCTTAGCACCCTCATCTATCGAGGGGTCGGGTTTGATTGGGGTGTATGTTGGTTTTATGATCCGATCAATAACAGATGCATACCCAGCTGCAAACGTTCCTGCAGCGGCTAAGCCTATTACGCCTTTAACGAAGCTTCTTCTACTAACCAACTTCTTTCACCTCCAGTGGGAAGATGAACGATAGTAAGACGAATATCGCTATAGCTGCGAGCAGAGGCGAGGCGGCGAGCAGCTGCCAGCCTGCTGGTAGCTGTAGGCTTAGAACTTCACCGCTTCTGTTGATTAGCTGCCCATTTACAATAACATTCCACTTATTTGTAGCCACACCGACGAGGGCGACTATTGAGACTAACAGGCTTAGTACACGCATCTTGAGTGAGGCTAGCGAGAGGAGGAAAGACAGAGCCATCAATATCATCACCACGTAGATCAGTGGGAGCAGTATCGATAGACCCTGCAGCGAAGTTTCTAATCGGTTGTTCCAAAGTAGTATCTGAAGCCCTAACAAACCTGCTACAGATATGCTCCCTGCTGTGTGAATCTTTAGTAGCGGGTCGATCACCTCTGGCTCCATCTTTCTTCCCTTCATCAAGTAGTAGACGAAGATCCCAGCAGCTATTGAAGCTACAAATGTGTCGGCGTAGAAGATTATGGGCATCAGAGACCATTCACGCCAAGCTATGAGCCACGTCTGGCTTACGAAGAGTGTCGCCGGATATACGCCCCAAAAGGTTGAGATAACGAGTAATACACAGCTCACCGCGACCGTCGGCGCTCTAAGTTTCTCATAGTCTTCTTTCGTCTTAACTCCAAGCGAGAAGGCTCTGTAAAGCGGCCTAAGTCTACCAGCTGATTCGGCGCGTAGCCTCATCGGGTAAGCGTAGAAGAGGAGTAGGAAGATTATGCCTAGTATAATTGTTACCAACCAAATGATAGCGTGCAGAGATATGAATGAGAAACCCGGGTTAGATGGTGTTGAAATGAGTCTAGGGTTGGAGTAGATGAGATAGGCCCTTTGGGGCTGGTGTAGGTCTGCCAGAGGACCGAGTAACAAGACGGCGAAGAACGATACCGCGGTGATGGTTAGGAAGGGAACAGCCTTTAACAGCTTCTTTGTTATGTAGCCTATCATCGCTAGGATGAAGAGATCCGCACCTGAGATTAGAAATGAATAAGAGAACATCACAGGCTGCCACAGAATATATTCGATCAGCTCGTTTGGGTATAGGTAGCCAGCCATCACCTGTTCGCCTCCTCTGGTAGCTGCTTATAGAAGATTCTGGGCTGGTTGCCAGTCCAAGCTTTAAGAAGCGAAAGGCTCTGACCTTTTATTAGCAGCGATAACTCGCTGGACTCGTCTCTTAAATCACCAAATATTCTTGCACCAGTGGGGCATGCTTCTACACAGGCTGGTAGAAGCCCCTTTCTGATCCTGTGTTCACAGAACGTACATTTATCTGCGACACCCTTAACTCTATTTAAGTACCTTGCACCATAAGGGCACGCTTGTATACAAGCGCCGCAGCCGATGCACAGCTCATCGTTAATGAGGACCAGCCCATCTTCTACACGCTTAAAAGTAGCGCCTGTAGGGCAGGGTATAACACAAGATGGGTTTTCGCAGTGATTGCACTGCTTCGGTACAAACACAACGCGTCCACTCGGCTTCACGAACCTCTCCACCCAGGTTCTAAAATCGCTTATTGGAACGTTATTCTCAGCCATACAAGCTGCTACACAAGCCATGCACCCATAACACCTCGAGACATCCATGAACATAGCATACCTCTTGATTTCGCTCTCGGCGTTGGCAAATCTAGGTAAAGATAAAGTAAGTAAAGCTGCAGCGCCAATAGTTTTTACGAATCTCCTTCGCTGCATAC
>JAAOZN010000090.1 GCA_011605775.1 Nitrososphaerota archaeon
ATTGAGCGGCTTGTAAACTAGTTTGCCACCCTCGCTAACTACTGCCATTAAAGTTGACGTCTCACGATATGATTCCCTTAGGTTGATGGATAAGATAAGGGAGCCGTCTTCATCATACCCCTTTTTCTTCACAGTTATGCTGCTGAACCACTCTTTAACCACTTTATTTTCTTGCGCATAACCTGCTGGCTCGCTGCTTTTACTTTTAGAGAGGTAGCCTTCTAGATAAACCTTAAACCGCTCCTCCCCAATATGAATAGTATACTTGTAGGTTAGGCTGAACCTACCTCTAACATCAGAGATAGTAAGCTTCAGATCAACATTCCCACCATAGGCAGAGGGGTCGATGATGAACGCAACTCCAGCAGCCAACAGAATGTTGGCTGGTGTTGTGTTGGAGAGGTCGATGACCGTCGAATACTCCTTAAGAGGAGCACCGATCGGGGCCAAAACTCTAGTAGAAAACTTCTCGAAATACAATTTTGGAGGCGTCCGCTCAAGCTCCTTCACTGCGTTTTCAACCGATCTCCTATACCAATCCTCGTAAGTATCGTTCGCCCTCCTCATTACGCCACTGTAGTATCCGGAAAGCGTTAGGTTGAGTGGCGCGATGTGCTGGTAGCTGACTGAAGCTAGCGGCTTAATGTAGCCCTTATTACCCTCCACAGACCAGTTGACTACTAAGACGCTAGCCATAGGGTCATACTTAGGTAAGGCGTCAAGTATGTTGTTGAGAGAGCTCGGCATCGGCAGCGACCCATTACCCGTTAAAGCTGCGTAAAGAGCTGTGTAAAGATACTCTTCTTCAAATCTCACATCGTCAACCGGTAAGATGATGAAGTTGATGTTCTCACCCTTCGGCAAAGTAACCACAGCGCCATCCGACATCTTCAGATAGGAGTAGAGATACTGCGGGTTCGTTGAGAAGATCGGCTTAGCAAGAGGAAAGTAGAAGACAGCAGAAGTATATGGTTCCGCTTCACTTGTCATAAAGCCTTCTGAAGGCCTATTCATAGGGAAATAAGAGCCCCATAAAGTAGCCAGAGGGTCAAAAGGTACATTATAGATGAAGCTGAATCGAGGCCATTCCACTACAATAGGACCAACCCTCTTGTATCCAAAATAGGTGAGGTTAACCCAAGGATTGACTAAGCCGCTCCTCAATTTACTCACATAATCGCTAAACTTATCCACCAACCCTAGACGGGCAGTCCCATTCGGGAAACTAAGCGAATATTTTACAAAAGGCTCTTTGTACGACCCAATCACATCATACCCCTCGCCTCTATACATAGCCAACCCATACACACGAAGGTTTTTACCAAGCCAATCAGCCAACCGCTCATAAGGATCACTGACCTGGGAAGCACCCTCAGCCAACCCGCTAACTAGAAGAAGAGAGATGCTAACGAGCGAAAACAGCTTCAAACCTACCGAGATCGAAACTCCTTCCCTCAATTTACACTATATGAATACCTTCTAAAAACTAGCTATTAAAAATTACTTTGTAAAAGGATAACCTCCCTTTAAGAGACTTCCTGCCAATCGGATAAGTTGCGTAGGAAGGAGTCCTTCAAAGTATATTTACAACCAAGCCTTATCAGTTAGCTATGAGGCTGAGTTGGTGCCTTTCCTCTTCTTTTCCTGAACTGCTAAAGGAGGCTAGGTTATGTGAGACAGTTGATCTTGATGGTGTGTGGTACTCTGATTATCAAGCCCCATTTTCAGAAACGATTGAACTATATGTTGCATTGACATCTGTTGCTTTAAGAACACGGAGAGTATTTGTCGGATCTTTTGTCACGGACGTTCTAAGGCGTCACCCCATGGTTGCAGCGCACGCTTACGCCTCACTGAGCTACATCGCGCCTCAAAGACTCATTCTAGGACTTGGTGCTGGAGCTGGGACAAGCCACCTCAGCTACGGCATAAAACTCCACGATTTGGCAACTAAGCTCAAGGAGGGCTTAAAGGTGATAAAATCGCTCTGGAAGGCCTCTCCAGAGAAGCCGGCTGATTTTAAAGGGAAGCATTTCACATTAGAAAGAGCAGGATCGCCTCTAAAGCCAGCTAGCATTATCCCGATATACATCGCTTCCTATGGACCGAAGATGATAGAGATAACAGCTGAGCTTGCTGACGGCTGGATACCTGAGTCCCATACACCACTAACCTACAAGATAACATTAGATAAAATCTATTTCTTGATGAGGAGGTTTGGAAGAGAAGCTGAAGAGTTAGAGCCTTGCCTTGCCGCTATATTTTACCCATTTGAACCTGATACAGAATCCTACCAGCGCATCCTAAACGCGGCGAAACACTATCTGGCTACTTATCCCGATGTACTATGGGCTGCAGGGTACGGGCGAAATCACCCTGGGTTAAGGACGCAGCACCTAATGGCGAAGCCAAATCTGTGGGATGAACTGGCCAACGAGGTTCCAGACGATCTAGCCGACTCCACAATTATTTACGGTAAAGTTGAGGAATGCATCAATAGAATAGCCCATTTCAGAGATGCTGGATGCCAACACATAATACTAGAACCATATTGGATAGAAAAGCGTAAGTTAAAAGAGGCAATTAGAATAGCAGGCAATAAGATCAAACCAAGCATTCAGAGCCTATGAAAAACGAGGGTTCACGTTTACCCTTAGAAGAAAACCTAAACCCCTCTCTACCGTCTTGACGTTTAATGAGGAAAGTAAAGATTGTTTTAAGGTGAGTGGGCCGGGCCGGATTTGAACCGGCGACCTTCGCCGTGTGAGAGCGACGTCCTGCCGAGCTAGACTACCGGCCCTGCTGCTAAATTTTAGGTTGAGTGCTTATGTTAAGTTTACGCTACTTCTTGGCGCCTAGGGTTCTGTTCTTTAGCCTTAGGTCGTCGCTGCGGCATCTTCTACATCTGGTTGCGGTTATTGCGTTCTTCTTGCCACATCTTAAACAGATTTTGAAGAAGAGTTTCCTCTTTTGGGCTAGCTGCTTTTTTGCTACATCTGTTATCGGCATACCGCTTACCTCCCCTTTTCTCCATTTGAGCGAGGGTATTTCTATTTTGCGACTGAACAAAAGCATATATGGAGAAGGGGCTCACCTTCGATCAGCGGCTTTCGGAGCTGGAGGGAGCAAGATTTTAATCTAGCATCTGTGTGCTAGGTGTGGTGTAAGAAATGCCTAAAAAGAGGAAAAGCAGAGGAAGAGCTAAAGGCGGCAAGGGTAGATCTGATTTCGTTCACTGCAGCAACTGTGGGCACCTCGTACCTAGAGACAAGGCTAAGAAGGTGACATCTAGAATAAGCCTCGTCGAACCGACCTTGGCCAAGGAACTCAAATCTGCTGGAGCGTACATAGCGGCTCCAAAGACGATAAAATACTATTGTGTGTCCTGCGCCGTCCACTATGGTTTAGTCAAGGTTAGGGCGAGGGAAGAGAGGCGCCTCAAATAGTTCAAGAAGATCTCTTCAGAGCTTTAACTATATAGATGAACCTCTGTATGTAGGTGGCTACTGCTAAGATCAATACTACAATTATGCCCAAGTAAACGAAGCCGATTAGGGTTAGGGCTGCAAGCACTATGATCCTCTCAGCCCTTTCCCCTAAACCTACGCCGAACACTTTAACACCTAGAGACTCGCCCCTAGCCCTAGAATAGCTTACAAGCAGCGAGAAGGATAACGCTAATAACACTAGGTATGCAGGGGCGTAGCCACCAAGCATGACGCCTACAAAGACCAACACTTCAGCTAGCCGATCTAAAGATGAGTCTAAAAAGGCGCCCATGTTAGAAACTCTATTTGTGGCTCGAGCAACCGCCCCATCCACAACATCCAAGAAACCTGTGAGCAGCAGCATAACACCAGCTAATATCGTTGTGTAGACGCTTTGTATAGCGTAAAAGTAGGATGAGGCTAGCGCTGCTACTAAGCTTAGGGCTGTCCAGCCTGAAGGTGGTATGTGTGTCTTAGCGGCTGCTGCTCCTATTTTTGCTGTTAGAGGTTCTATGATTTGGCGTAGTCTGTTAAGCATACCACCCTCCTTACCCTCCTCTAAGTTATATATTCCTCTGCTCCACCTTGCTTGCGGTGGATCCTTGGGTAAAGTAGAGCGCGGCGTCAAGTGTAGTGTGGATGGGTGTGGTGCTGAAGCTGAGCGCTCGCTAAGTAGAGAGAAGGTCTCAGGCGCAGGTCTAAAGGTTGTCGGAGATGGTAGGAGAGTTTATCTCTGCACTCAACACTATAAGGCTTGGAAGAAGGCTACTAAGAAGGGGCGAGAGTTAGATAGGGCTAGGTTCGCTTAGAGGCGAGGGAAAACCTATAATCGCGGTTCATGGTAGGCGGGCTGTATGAAGATACTGCAGCTCCACGCAGACTATATTGAGTATGAGCCAATCAGAAAAGAGATAGATACGGCTGAAGAAGCTGAGCAGAAACCTTACCGCTTCGACGACATAGTTGTCCTCTTCACAGCAGTAGAGGAGCAAGATAACGAGAATACCGTCTTTCAAGCAGTAGCCTCAACCAAGGATTCGCTGCGCAACCTCGGCGCCAATAAGGTACTCATCTATCCCTATGCTCACTTAAGCAGTAACCTCGCCCCGCCAACTACTGCGCTTAAACTTATCAAGACGATGGTGGAGGAGTTCAGAAGACTGGGCTTAGAGGTCAGCCAAGCTCCTTTCGGCTGGAACAAAGCTTTCACTATTAAGGTAAAGGGGCACCCGCTCGCAGAGCAGTCTAGATCGATCCAAGCAGCCGTTTCTGCTGGCGAGGCGGTTTCACAAGCCTTAAAGGCGGAGGAGAAGCTGGTTTCAAGATGGTATATAATAGACTTGGATGGTACTCTGGTGCCTGCTGAGAGCTTCGACTTCACCAAATATAGGCGTCTTAAGGAGTTGACGGATTACGAGGTAGCGAAGAGTAGGGTTGTTCAGCAGGAGCCACCACATGTTGAGTTGATGGTCAGGCTTGGGCTTGTGGGTTACGAACCCGGCTCTGATGCGGGTAACCTTAGGTTTTACCCCAAGGGGAGGTTGGTTAAGGCGCTTCTTGAAAGATACGTTACGCAGATGGTCCGTGAATACGGTGGTGTGGAGGTTGAGACTCCCATTATGTATGATATGAGACACCCAGCTTTATCTGACTACCTTAACAGGTTCCCAGCCCGGCAGTATGTGGTTAGATCTGAGGATAAAGAACTCTTCTTAAGGTTCAGTGCTTGTTTCGGTCAGTTCCTTATGGCTAAGGACACGCAGATTTCATACAAGCATCTACCATTCAGGCTCTATGAGCTAACAAGATACAGCTTTAGGAGAGAGAAGAGCGGTGAACTCGTTGGGTTAAGGAGGCTAAGAGCATTCACCATGCCTGACTGCCACGCCTTTTGCAAAGATCTTGAGCAAGCTAAGAGCGAAGTTCTGAGGAGATTCGAGCTCTCCATGACTGTGCTTTCAGGCATAGGTTTAACAAAAGATGATTACGAGCTTGCGATCAGAGCTACTGAAGACTTCTATAAGGAGAATAAAGAATTCTTCGTGGAGCTGGTTCGCAGGCTTGGTAAACCAGCTCTACTGGAGATGTGGAGTGAGCGCTTCTTCTACTTCGTCTTCAAATGGGAATTTAACTTTATTGATAACTTGAGTAAGGCTTCAGCTCTATCTACCGATCAGATCGATGTGGAGAACGCTAAGCGATATGGGATACAATATATGGATGAAGACGGTGCTATGAAGTATCCGCTTATACTTCATAATTCACCTTCAGGTGCTATAGAGCGGTGTATGTACGCGCTTCTCGAAAAGGCCTACAGAGTTGCCCAAAGCGGTGGCACACCTACTCTCCCAGTCTGGCTTTCTCCTACTCAAGTCAGACTTATACCAACATCATCCAGCTACGTTGAGGGGGCTTGCGCTTTGGCCGCCAAAATGAACGAATCTTGTGTGCGTTGTGATGTGGATGATAGAGAAGAAACGGTGCAGAAGAGGGTTAGGGAGGCTGAAAAAGAGTGGGTGCCCTACATTGTTGTGTATGGTGAAAAAGAGGCTTCCTCAAATACACTTCAAGTTAGGGATCGAATGAACAGAACTATAAGGCAAATGGGTCTGGATGATCTTATCAAAATCGTCCACGAACAGACAGCTAATAAACCCTACTTACCCCTACCTTTACCCACCCTTCTCAGCCAGAGACCACGCTTCACTTAGAGACCAGCGCGATTAGCAGAGCAAGAGCCTTAGCTGCTAGAGCAGCCGAAGCACCAGTATCTAATAGGGGATCTAGCTCCACGATATCAAAGCCAACGAATCTGCAACCTTTTAGGGCACTCAAGACTGTTAAGAGTTCTCTAGAGGTTAAACCTCCTGGCTCTGGGTTCCCTACAGCGGGAGCGTATGCAGGATCTACTACATCGAGGTCTATGCTCACATATACGCTTCTTTGCCCAATAGTCGATCTAACCGCCTTAACATAATCTTGTAGGGAGCGATCATCTTGTGGTGGAGGTAATACCTTTACTCCATTCTTTTCAGCGAACTCCCACTCTTCTTTTGACGCTGCCCGTGCGCCTATCACTATCGCTTCAGTATCTACTTCCTCTAGTAGCCTCCTTAAGTAGGTTGCGTGGCTTAACCTCATGTCTGCAAACTCATCCCTTAAATCCAGGTGGGCGTCAAAGACTACAAGCGTCGAGCATCCTGTAGCCAAGCAAGAGGCGTATGTGAGGGTATGCTCACCCCCAAGTATTGCTGGAAGCTTGTTTTGCTGCAGCAGCTCCTCTGTAACTTTCTGCACTGCCACAACCATACTCTGCACACTCCCTGTCTGCTTAAGATTTCCTAGATCTTCTACGCAGACCTTCTCCAGATCTACATCAAGGTCTTTAAAGTAGACTTCTATGTTGAGGAAGGCTTCCCTTATAGCGTTTGGTGCGAACCTTGAGCCAGCCCGATAAGTAGAGGTCGCATCGAAAGGCACCCCAAAAACACTTACCTTCGGCACCTCATCTTTAAGGAAGTTACTAATATTTGGTGTAGGGGTTAGCCAAAGATCTCTATAGCTCACTTCTTATCGAGCCTCTCGAGAAGGGCTGCGACAATTATGGGTAGCGCTATCGTAACTTCACATACAACAACGACTTTATTCGCATCCGGCTTAACCTTGCCCCAAGATACAGCTTCGTGAGGAGGCGCGCCAGACAAGCCTCCGGTCTCAGGTCTATCGAGAGTTATCTGGATAACGTAGTCCAGCCTCTTTTTGCTAAAGAAGAATGATTGAAAGACATAGTTCTTTGGCACGCCTCCTCCGAGAACAACAGCTCCAACTCTTTCGTTTCTTTCACGTATGTCCCACATCTCCTGCAAATCTTCAAAGGCATCGACCCGCAAGTTACCATTATGTAGCCTATTATAGATGGCCATCTGTAGACCGAAGACGGAGTCCGCTATCGTAGGGCAGAACAATTTCACACCGTGCTCGTAGCACGCTTTGATTATGCAGTCGCTTGTTGGAAGCCTTTTAGCAATTTCGATAAGAAGCTCGTTTATCGAGATAACCTTCCCCTTTAGGCTTCGGTCGATATCGGCATAGATCTCCAAAATCGGGTTATCAAATTTTTCAGTAAAGTCTTTCTCCGTAACCAAGATGTCGTATATCCTATCTATCTTAGCATCGTAGAGCTGGGAGTCGTCAAGATAAGGCGAGCCTTGGTAGAAGCTGCCACCGAGTGCTTCCATAGTGTCATGAACTAGGTTAGCTCCGGTGCTAACAATTGCGTTCACGAGCTTCTTCTTTATGAGCGTTAGTATGATCTTTCTCATTCCTGCTGGTGTAAGTGCGCCAGCGAGGCTCAAGAAGATGTATGCACCATCATTAACCATCCTTTCATAGATGTCGACAGCCTTAGCCAAGTTTCCTCCCATGAACACGCCAGCACCTTTCATCTGATGTACGAGTTCGTTTACGGTCATTTTCGGCCATACTTCTACAGGCTTAACCCGGTCGGTAAGTAGATAATCCATATCACCTTATCCCCGCTCTACTCTATTTAAGCCTACTAGAAAAGAGCTCTGACGATTTTTATGTTTAATCGGAGTAGCTTTTGGATGAAGCTTTAATAGCGGCTTAACCGTTAACTTATACTTTGCAAAAAAGAAATATGTAACCGTAAACGATAAGTTGGGCGACTATGTGGGGCAAGATAGAAAAGAAGTTATCGAGCTACCCAGAGAGGCTTAGGGTGGCAAGAGTTCTTATAGAGAATGGCTTCAGCGTGAAAAACGGAAAGATATTTTGCAACAACATAGCGATATCGAAGGCTGAAGTAGCGAGGGTTGCTGGCGTAGACCGCAGGACTGTAACCCAGACTATCCAAACCATCGAACAAGACGAAACACTACGACCACTATTCCAACATCTACGCAACGCTGGCCACTCGCTAAAAGATTTAGTAAAGTTTCTCGGTTTCGGGGCATTAGAAATCGTGCCTAAAGATGCGCGAACCCCAGGTATCTTAGCCGAAGCAGCATCACAGCTCGCAAAAAGAGGTATTAGCATAAGGCAAGCTATAGTCGACGACCCAGAACTTTCACCAGAACCCAGACTCACTCTTATAGCTGAGAGTAAGATACCCGGCGAACTCGTACAAGATGTGCTTAAGATTAGAGGTGTTGATAAAGTTCTAATCTATTAGCTGCAACCTTCATACGCTGTAAGATCCAGTAGCCCGTGGCCGCTGAAGCAGAAGACTATAGTTTTACTTCTTTGCCTTCGCCTGCAGGCTTTTGCTTCTTCGATCACGTGTTTTATCGCGTGTGCTGTTTCGGGAGCTGGGATGATACCCTCAGTCTTCGCAAAGATTCTCCCAGCCTCCAATACCTCCTCTTGGCTGTACGCTACTGGTTTGACAATACCCTCCTTTATTAAAATTGAAAGCGTTGGTGCTGCAGCGTGATATCTTAAGCCAGCAGCATGTATCGCAGGTGGGATGTGGCTTCTGCCAACACTAAACATTTTAAACATCGGTAGGAGACCAGCCGAATCACCGTGCTCATAAGCGTATTTCCCTTTGGTCATTTTAGGTGAGGCTTCTGATTCAACGGCGATGAAATCTGTTTGTTCATACGCTTTGCCTGCAAGTTTTTCCCCTATCATCGGGTAGCTAAAGCCTGCAAAGTTACTCCCACCGCCGACGCACCCGATGACGAGGTCTGGCTCCTCACCAATTTCTTTAAGCTGCATCGCTGTTTCTAGCCCGATTATTGTTTGGTGTAGGAGAACAAAGTTCAGCACGCTCCCTACAGCGTACTTAGTGTCGCTATCTTTCAGCACAGTCTCAACTGCCTCTGACATCGCTATTCCCAGTGAGCCGGGGTGCAGCGGATTTGTCTCAAGAAGCTTTCGTCCCACCTCGGTCTTATCGCTAGGGCTTAATTCAACCTCAGCCCCGTAAAGGCCCATCAAGATCTTCCTATATGGCTTTTGGATGTGACTACCCCTCGTCATAAACACTAAGCATCTTAGGTTAAAGAGTGCACAAGCAAGGGCTAATGCCGAGCCCCATTGGCCAGCACTAGTCTCAGTTACAACCATACGAACACCTTCACGTTTAGCATAGTAGGCTTGGGGTATTGATGTGTTAACTTTGTGGCTGCCTGTTGGGCTCAAATCCTCACGCTTATAGTAGATCTCTGCTGGTGTGTCAAGATATCTTTCAAGATTTCTTGCTCTGACGAGCGGGGTAGGTCTACCTATCCTAGAGTAAACTTCTAAAACCTCTCCTGGTATTTCTACGAACCTCTCTGCGGTAAACTCTTGATCGAGCAAACTACTAGGGAAGAGTTTGGGTAGAATTCCGATTCTTGAGAAGTCCTCCTCTTCAGGGTCCCTGGGAGGGGGTAGGGGTTTTGGAAGGTCTGGCACGATGTTATACCATCTTTGCGGTAACCCTATCAATATGATTCCCCCAATAGGGCATCCTTTAACCCCGTGACGAAGCTTTTAAGCTTCGCAGCCTCAAACCCTCCTTCAAGAATTTTCAGAATAGCACTGCCCACAACCACACCGTCAGCACCTGCATTGATGCAGAGGCTAACTTGTTGTGGGTTATCTATAGCAAAACCGACTAGAAGAGGTGTTTCACCTACTAGATTCTTGATTATCTTGATGTTTCTGTTGATCGCTAGGGGTAGGGGTATGCCTGTGGTAGCCATTAAACCGAGATAGATGAATGAGGGCTCGAGCTTTGCTAGTTTCACTATAAGGTGGTGTGGGAAGCAGCTTGTGACGAAGAACGCGTGTTCAAGATTGTATTTTTTGCAGATCCTGATGTAGTCTTCTAGACTTTCAGGATAATCTATTAAGAGGTCCGGAAAAAGAACGCACTGTATATCTGCCTCCGCTGCACTGTTTACTAAATCTTCTAAACCGCACTCTAAAGCAACCTCATAGTATGTGAAGAGTATGGGGTTAATCAAACCCTTAACTTGCTTAATTAGGGACATCGCGCACCTCTCATCAACCCCACATCTCAAAGCTCTCCTATACGATGTCCTTATAGTCGGACCATCGTATTTTGCTAGGCGTGTTGGTATACCTAACTCGTAGGCGTCAACACCGCCTGAAGCCAAAGCATCCATTACTCTTCCATCCCAAGTTAGAGGATCCCCCACCGTTAAGAAGACGACCAACGCTTTCCTACGCTTTAGCGTTTCACCAAGTTTTTCAGGCATAATTCCTCAACTTTAGCCTTTACGTTTCCACTCTCACTAATGGCGGTTCCGACGAGAACCCCATCAGCATACTGCATAACGAATCTGACATCTTCAGCGCTTTTGATCCCAGACTCGCTCACCAAAAAATCCGCACTAACTTCTTTAGCGAGAACCCTTGTCTTATTTAAGTCGCGGTCAACCCCCTCACCATTGTTAATACCAACAAGCTTGGCAGAGGTCCTAGCCACGCGCCTTGCATCTTCGACTGAGTTGACTTCGACAAGGGGCTCCATGCTGAAGCTTCTGCCGAGTTGGATCAAATCCTCAAGCCCACCATCATCCTCAAATTGATCTACAATTAGTAGATATGAACTCGCGCCTGTGGCTGCCGTTTCGTAAATCTGGAAATCCTCTAGAATCAAGTCCTTCCTAAGAAAGGGGACATCAAATTTCTTTGAAGTCTCATATAGGTAGTGTAGGCTTCCTCGATAATAGACCGGCTCGGTCAAGATGGATATGGCAGCAGCACCGCCTTCAATCATCTGAGAAACCGCCAAATCTAAATTGTAGTAGAAGTGGAATATCTTTGCTGGAGAAGCTGGTTTAAACTCAGCGATAAGCGGAACCCTATCCTTAACATCCTTTAAAGCGTCGAGGATGCTTGGCCTCTCTACTCTCTTACGCGCCTCTTCAGCTAGCTCCTCGAGTTGCCTCTTATCTATACGCCCTTTATCATATTCGATGTGCCTACGCATATCTGCAAAAATCTCAGCTCTTGGCATTCAGAGCCACCCTATGTGAAGCATCGATTATCTCCTGTAGTTTCCTATACCCTCTACCTTCATCCAAAACATTCTTCGCCAATTCAACACCATCTCTAAGATCATCTACCAGGCCGCCAACAAGTAAGGCTCCAGCAGCGTTAACCAGTAGAAAATCTCTTTTCGCATCTAAGATTTCACCTTTAAGAAGTCCGCGGATTATTTCAGCGTTACATCGCGGATCATCTGATGAAGGTGTGATCTCGCTTAGGCGCGCTCTCTTAACTCCCATCTCTTCAGGGGAGATTTCATAAACATCCTTTACTCTGCCATTCTCTACATCACCTATGAGAGTTGGTCCAATATTTGAAATCTCATCTAGCCCGTCCAAGCCGTGAGCAACTAGGGCTCGCTCGTATCCGAGCCTAGCCAGTACTTGTGCGACGGGTTCTACAAGAGACCTGTTGTAGACTCCTAGTATGTGAGCTTTCACATCAGCAGGGCTTACGAGGGGCCCTACGATGGTGTAAAAAACGGTTTTAACGCCTAAGAGGCTTTCAGGCCCCAATATTTTGTGCATCACCGGATGGAATCTTGGTGCGTAAAGGAAGGCGAAACCAACCTCCTCAATCAACCTCTCCGCTTCTTCCTTGGTCAGCTCGATATTCACATTCAAGGCTTCTAGAACATCGGCGCTCCCTGACTTATGAGATATTGACCTACTTCCGTGTTTCGCGACTGGAACACCAGCTGCTGATGTGACAATGGCGTTCGCTGTGCTGACGTTAAATGTTAGAACACCGCCGCCAGTTCCACAAGTGTCTATGAGTCTTCCATTAACTTTCGGTCTAACCGCAATTGAGTTTTCCCGCATCCACCTAGCAATAGCAGCCAGCTCCTCCTCAGCAACACCCTTCATAGCCAAACCTACAAGAAAGCCGCCGATCTGAACCTCAGCCACTCTATCCATCTTAACGCTTTCCAGAAAGGAGAAGATTTCAGAACCATCTAAAACACCACGTGAAACTATCTTTTGCATAACGCTCTTAATCAACTCTCCTTCTTGAGAGGTTGTTTGCATACTCGATCCTGCAAATAGGTCTATCGAAGTTCATTTATAAGCATTTTTGTACATTTCTGCGCAGGTTCGAGGGATAGTAGGATTCATACACAGTGGTCATTGAAGGACGTGTAGGTCAAAAAATAGTAGGACGTGGTAAGATGCTGTAGAGCTTTAGAGGATGTGCATATAGTTTAAGCTTTTTTGGTTATGTACATTTTTGTTCAGAAAGATTTAAAAATGTTCATCAACGAACCCCTTTGCGAATAGCCTTGGCAAAAATACATGTGCCTAAAAACAAGATAGTCTTCCTACCACAAGACGAAATCCCTACACAGTGGTATAATATCCAAGCCGATCTGCCTGAACCGCTCCCACCGCCTCTACATCCTGAGACCTTGAAGCCGATGCCTCCTGAGCCGCTTTTTAGAATCTTTGCTAAAGAGCTGATAGCCCAAGAGGTTTCGACGCAGCGTTACATACCCATTCCAGATGAGGTGTTAGAGTGCTACAAGCTTATAGCAAGACCCACACCGCTGATAAGGGCTACGAGGCTCGAAGAGTATCTGGATACTCCGGCTCGAATATACTATAAGTGGGAAGGGGTTACTCCAGCTGGTAGTCATAAGCCGAATACAGCCATAGCCCAAGCATACTATAATATGAGAGAGGGTACAGAGAGGGTTGTGACGGAGACTGGAGCTGGGCAGTGGGGCTCAGCCTTAGCTATGGCAGCAGCACTCTTTGGTCTAAAATGCACTGTGTATATGGTTGCTGCGAGCTATAGGCAAAAGCCGGGCAGAAGGGTAATGATGGAGACTTGGGGGGCAGAGGTCTACTCTTCACCAAGTAGCCGAACGAAATTCGGAAGAAGTCTGCTGGAGAAGGAGCCTGACCACCCTGGTTCACTCGGTATAGCTATTAGTGAGGCTATTGAGGACGTGCTTACCGATGAGAAGGCTAGGTACTGCCTCGGGTCTGTTCTAAACCACGTTTTGCTGCACCAGACTATAATAGGTTTAGAGGTGAAGAAGCAGCTTGAGTTATTCGGGGAAGAGGAGCCGGATATTATGGCTGGGAATATAGGTGGCGGCTCTAATTTCGGCGGCTTCTGCTTACCCTTCGTTGCCGACAAGATAAAGAAGAAAAGCGACACGGAGTTTGTAGCTTGTGAGTCCAGCGCTGTTCCACACACCACTAGAGGAAAATATACCTACGACTTTGGTGATACTGCCGGGACTACGCCTCTGCTGAAGATGCTGACTTTAGGTAAAGATTACAGGACGCCACCTATACACGCTGGTGGGCTGAGGTATCACGGCATGGCGCCCATCATGTCATACCTTATAGTTAAGGGATACGTAAGATCGGTTGCGTATCTCCAAAACGAGATCTTCGAGGCTGCGACGATCTTCGCTCGAACCGAGGGGATAATTTCAGCACCAGAATCTGCGCATGAAATAAAGTTCGTGATCGATGAGGCGAAGAGGTGCAAAGAAACTGGTGAAAAGAAGGTAATAGTTTTCAACCACTCTGGGCACGGGTTACTGGATCTCTCAGGATATGAAGCATATCTAGCTGGAAAGCTGCCTGACTGGGAACCTACTGAAATCCATTACCCCAATTATGTTTCGGATTAGAGGGGCCTAACCCCCTCTTCTATCATTTATTGACATAGCAGAGGGTTTGTAGTTTACTGCTCTCCTTACGTAACCGCGCAGAATTCTGCTCAACTAGTTAGAGAAGACGAGTTAATGTTGATAAGCCTCTTCTTATTTATTTTTTAATGATGCTGCGGTGTCCCCAGCCTGACTTAAGGAGCTATTTGAGGGTGTGGTCTGGCGGGGGTTACATCGACCTACGGTATCACAAAGAGATGTGTTGGCAGACTGCTTTGAGAGAGGAATCTTTTGAAGATATTAGTGAGAGTGTGGAGTTTATCACCTGCAGAGTTGCTCAAGGCGGTTACGGTGTAGCCTCGTCCTCAAAGATTGATAGTGAAGAGATTAAGTCAGTTATGTTGAAGGCTGAGAAGCTTGCGCGGCTACAGGCTAAGCCAGTTAGTTTGGCTCCAGTAGAGGTTGAGGCCGGGTATAAGCGGCACGCCGCTTCTGAAATGTTTGATGAAAGCGAGGCTTCTGTGTTTCTTAAAGA
>JAAOZN010000091.1 GCA_011605775.1 Nitrososphaerota archaeon
CGCTTGAGCCTAAGTGAGCGTCCACTCTATGAGTTGAAGAATCTTCGGAGAGGCTAGTTTATAAATGATCCACTTACCCTCACGCCTCTTCTTAGCTATGCCCTCTCGTTCAAGTAGGTTAAGGTGATGCGAGGCATTCGGTTGGGTAAGATTTAAAGCAGCCATAACCTCACATACACACATCTCCCTCTCCGCAAGCAGCTTGATTATCTTAAGCCTGGTTGGGTCACTTAACGCCTTAAAGAAGCGCGCTTTAGCATCAAAGAAGCTTTCTTCGCCGATTTCTTTAGCTAACTTTCTTAGATCACTGATATACTTCTCTAAGCCACCAGCTCTACAAACCTCGCTGTAGCGCCTCTTTAGCCTCTCTTGGACCGTTTCCACGGTTATTGTGTTAGATACATACTTAAATATGTTTTACGGGTTACATAGACTAATATTTGGTGTACTTTATGTAGATATAGGACTGCGTTATAGAAGCCCACGCCGTCACAACCAGACTGATGATGAATGATATGATCGGACCTACGAACGGTATTAGGCTAAAAAAGCCACCTACTAACGCAGCTAACCCAAGCAATATAATCACGGCTAAAGTATTTAGCTTCTTATCTCGACCAAAGTATCTGCTGGCCGTCATAGCCTCTAACGCACCCTTATCCTCCAACATCAAAGCTGGTATAGTGTAGAAGAACCACGTCAAGAAGATCAAACCAGGCACTATAAACAGCACTAACCCTATCGCAACTATAATAGAGACAAGTATCGATGCTGCGATAAGTGAAATTAACTTCTTGAGAGCTGTGTTTGCAGCTAAAGTCAAGTTGGGGCTAACACCGTTTACCACGTCTTTCACCATAAGAGGATACATCCCTGAAACGACCGTGTAGACTATAAAACCAGCTAGGAGAAGGAGAAAAGTCAATGGGACGAGCAGAAACCAGCCTCCTAAACCATTCAATAGCTGAAGGATACTCAACCCCGACATTATGGTAAAGATGAGCGATGAAATGAGTTGTGGGATGAGGATCTTAGGGTTCCTGAGTAAAATGTTGAACGAGCTTGTTAGGGCTTCTCCTACATCAAACCCCTTTGCAGACATAACACCAAAACATCCGAATGCAAGTTAATAAACTTTGAGAGCGTGAAAGGTGTTTTAAGTGGTTTGATAGAGCTCTTTGCGCCTAGCCTCCAGCAACTCAACCCCTCTACCGATAAACTCAGCAGCAGTGGAGAGCCTAACACCCATCTCCTCTCCAACCTCATACACAGGCTTCACCCTCTCCTTATAATTAAGATCACGTAGCAGATGATGGTCCAAGATAACCGTATCCAACCCCTGAGCGACCAGGCTTCTAATAATCTTAGTAAGAAGCTGGTTTGCCAGATGCAGATCGTCTTCCTTGAAGCTGCTACCCAGCAGATAAGTCGGCGGACCATCCACTATAAGGGTCTGCGGTGCGTTTTCGAGAATGAACTTCACCTGCTCTTCGCTTACGGGTCCTTGCACATCAGAAGTAAAGAGTACTCTTTCACCCCCGCTTTCAACGCTAACTTCAACAACGTATCCGAGTTTGGCATCTGCGCCATGGCTTACTGCGTGTGAAAAATGGATCGTGGTTTCGCCTACTCGACATCTCCTACCGTCAGCCGCCTTTATCTCTTTAGGTACCCCCTGTACGCTCTGGAGAAAGTAGGCTGCTCGCCACATCTGACTTCGATTAATGTTCAAGCTGGGATCCTTGATGAATAGCCGTTTCCCTCTAAACACTTCTAGATGGCGTGTGGAGTGGTGGTCGTAGTGGTAGTGTGTCAAAACAACTATTTCAGCAGAATCGGCGAAGCTCACTATTTTACTCCAAGATTCATCTAGCCTCTGCCACTCAACCGGATGAGGCTTCAAACCATAGCGCGCGGGAGCAAGAGCTGCACTTGGATCTATGAGCAAGCGCACGCTACTAGTCTCAATAAAGGTGGCCATAGACCTAACCCCGAAACTATCTGCTGCGATGGGTGTAACTCTAATCATGAAGAGCACCCAGCATAGATGAGATGGGCTTCAACTCTTAGCAGCAGAATCTAGAAAGCGAACTATCCTCCTGGCACCTTCTTCAACTTTGTCTAGAGAAGCAGCATAGGAGATGCGTATACACCCTTCACCAAGGCTGCCGAAGGCTGAGCCCGGTACAACCGCAACGCCAATCTCCTTAATCATCCGCATAACCAGATCCTTAGAAGGAACGTTTACACCCTTTAGTCTGGGAAATAGATAGAAGGCACCTTGAGGCTTGTTAAATAAGAGACGTGGGCTTTCAGATAGAACATTACATAACAGATCCCTCCTACGCCTATATTCACGCAAAACATCGTCAAAGAAGCTTTGCTGTAGCTGTAGGGCTTTAATAGCAGCCCTCTGTATAAAAGAGGGTATGCAGGCGCAGCTGTACATTTGAACTTTAGCCATCTGCTCTATAACCTCAGGTGGGGCTGCTACGTAACCTATCCTCCAACCCGTCATAGCGTATACTTTAGATAGACTATTTACTGTCACCACGTATTTCTTAAATTCAGATAGACTAGCCGGGCTAAAATGCTGTCCCTCGTATACAAACTTCTCATACACTTCATCGGAGATGACCATCAGACCATGCTCCACAGCTGTAGATACTGCCTCCTCAATCTTCTTTCTTTCACTAACAGCACCGGTGGGGTTAGAGGGCGAGTTAATTATGAGGAGCTTTGTCCGCTTAGTTATAGCCTTTCGTATGATGTCTGGGTTGATAGTATAATCTCCACTTAAACCAACCTCAACCGGCACACCGCCTGCAAGCTTGGTGGCTGCAAAATATTGCACAAACGCTGGGCTTGGGATTATAACCTCATCTCCCTCACGGAGTAAAACGGTTAAGGCGAGGAATATCGCCTGAGTGCCTCCAAAAGTAACCATGACCTCGGTTTCCGGATCGACATCCACACCATTATCTCTCCTGAGCTTTAAGGCTATCGCATCGAGAAGCTCAGGGTAACCCTTGGTTGGAGAGTAGTGAGTATACCCTTGATCTAAAGCCTCCTTCGCAGCCTCCTTTATGTAGGCTGGGGTATCTAAATCGGGTTCGCCGATAGAGAGGTTTATGATATCTTTGGATCTCGCAACCAGATTGAAGATAGCTCTGATCCCCGACTCCTCAATACCGAGTACACGCTCGGAAAAAGACATACATCTAACATCCTCCAACACATATTTAAGTCTAATAAGGGCGGCATAATCTTTTTTAGAAAAAAAATCAATTAACTCACAGATTGGAAACAATCATCCTTGCGGTTACAGGTGCAGCAGGCACAATCGTGTCTACAACTATACTTAAGAAGCTCAAACAAAGGAGGGTTAAAACAGCGCTCATTGTCTCAGAAGCGGCGTATAAGGTTGCAGAAATTGAATTGAAGATCAAACCAATCGAATTGGATAGGCTGGCGGACGTATTTGTAAAAGATGAACACGAACTCGCAGATCTTCGACCAAAAGCCATGATCATAGCGCCGTGTAGCATGAAGACTCTAGCCGGAGTAGCTTGGGAACGCGCAGACAACCTAGTCTTAAAAGCAGCTAAACAGGTGCTTGAGAGAAAACTCCCTCTTATATTGGTGATTAGGGAAACACCGTGGAACATTATACACCTCAAGAACATGCTTCAGGCTTCGAAGAAGGGTACGACTGTTATGCCGCTTACTTTTCAACCTAAAGCAGCTCAGAAGAACATAGCTGAGTTGGTAGATGATCTAGCTGATAAGATAATCAGCTTATGTCTACGAGCGCCCTGGCCGGGAGATTCAGAGCCGGCTCGCTCTTTTGAACCCGGGTCAGAACGGTGACAGCGTCCTATGCTAGACCGGGCTCTTGGCGGGGCACGTTTAGGAGCATACCCCTACACCACCAGGGCGCAGATAAGGGCTTATATGTGGTTGAAGATAAAATTTTCTTTTAGAGGATGTGAAGCGTGGTGCGTAGTAGTTGATGGTTGAAGTTGCGGCTTCAAAAGGTGTGACGATCTCAGCACCTTCGGATGGCTTCGTCTCATTCTTTAACAGCCCCTACCATCCGCATATTAAACTCGCCGCATTAGACATCTACATTAGCTCCCGGCGATTCGGCTTTGAAGCACCTTCTCCCGTCAAAGGCAAGGTTCGAAGGCTGTACCCCTTTGAACCCCCTGTTCCAAAGTGGTTTAACGCCCCTAGAACCGAGTACGCGATTTTGATAGAGTGTTCTGCGAACCCTGAAATTTGGGCTAAGATACTCCATATCCAACCCTCTGTGAGAGAAGGTGATGATGTAGATGTCGGCACACCCTTAGGATGGCTCATAAGAGATGGCTTCTTTCACCCTTGGACAGATCCTCATATGCACATCGAATTACGAAACCGCTCTGATCCCATTAGGGCAACAGGGGGCTACCCGCTTGAACCCAAGATCTCGAACACATACTACGTTGATGGCGAATTAGATAGAAAAGAGGTCTATGGCGGAAGAGTGGTAGCGCTGGGTGAACGCTACGCTCTAGTGGAGCTACAAGCACCCTTCACATATCTTGAACCATTCTTCGGCTTATGCGGGCTGGTTGGTGACGAGTTTAGGCTGATTGACGGAGGCATACCACACTACCAGTGGGCCGGTTTACTACATAAAAAAGGAGGTGGATTATCTTCTGAAGCAAAGCTTCTCAACACACCTATAGGGCTAGTCCAATCATCAAACAGTTGGGCTGCACTCCTAACTTGTGAAGACTTCAACATAATGCTCGACGGTTTGATTTGCGTAGGCTTATCCTGCTACCTCAATTTAAGGAGAGAAAGACTTGTCAAGATCATACTACCCAAAGGATTAGACTTGCAAGTAGGTCAAAAAGTAAACCTTAAACTAACAATAGGTGGAGCAGGGTTTACAGCGCACCTACAGCAAGCATTCGAAGGGCTTGTGGAGGATGACATCTACTCAAAAAGCCTCTTAAAGGACAGAAGGAGAAGCATCGCATCTATTCTGACTTCTTTTAACACATAAGCCTAGTTTTGCTAAATTAACCTTACATATATGAAATTCTTAAAGCGCAGGACCTACTGCCACTCATGGTTTTAATTTTGCAGCTGGGTAAATTACTGCGTCAACCCCATAGAGACCGTTTGTTAGAGGCTTATATAGAGAGGAATACCACGATATCCATAAATTACCCGAGTGCATTAGATATGGTATGTCAGAAGGGTGGCGGTGTTCACACGATAAAGTGGAGTTGATTGGGGAGCAGAAGGGTGAGAAGGGGGTAAACAAGTACTTTAAGTGTCAGAAATGTGGTAACGTTCTTATATTGTCGGAAGAGGGAGTATTATACGAGGTTCCTGCGGCAAATAGGTAGTAGAGAACGGTTCGTCTCAGAAAGTTGTTTATTAAGAATGTTTGGTGCGCTTTATTGCATATGAAGCCCCCACCACAGCTACAGCAATCAATATTATGATTACGTAGAGGGTGAGGTCTGGTAGACTTACGCTGACTAGAGGCGGTGTGGTTGCGGTAGTTTGAGTTGTGATTTCGGCAGCTACAGTTTGAGTTTTGGTCTGGGTTGTGGATTCGGTAGCTGAGGTTTGGGTTGTGATTTGAGTCGTGGTTGTTTGCTGTGTTGTTGTGGTTTGTACGGTTTTGCTTTGAGCGATGGCGAGTATTGGGTCGCCTTGACTTAGGGTTGCTGTAATCGTCTTTTCTTCTCTGCTTATTTCATATTTTATTGGTATGTAGTTTTCGTGTTCTGCGCTGTATTTGTAGAGGGCGAGTTTTGCTGGGTCTGTGAAACCTAGGTCTGGGTATCTTATTTTTATCGTAACTTCTTTGGCTGCTTCGGTTATGTCGACCGCTAGGTAGACCGCTTTTTCAACACCGGCTATCTTCGCTTCTGGGTATGGGTTCTCTTTGTATAGTGTTACACGCCCTTCTATGTTTCCCTCTGAGGTGAGGGTTACGCCCTTTATGGGCTCTGCGCTTCTTACTCCGCTGACGCTTTTCGATTCGGTGGAAACTTTCTTGAATTCGATTGTGCCTGCGGTTGGGCTTCTGAATGATGTAGTTACAACTGTGACGCCGCTTCCTAAGATCAGCCCACTTCTTATTGCTTGGCCGTTCAACAGTAAGATGTAGTGGTCGCTTTCACTACCTTGGATGGCTAGTGTGAGGAAGGTGCTGTTTGTGATCTTTATCTTACCTCCGCTCAATGTCAGTGGTCCGTCGCTAACAGCAATTAGATTATCTTCTTTGGCTTCGAAGAGGTTGACGGGTGTTTGAATCTCGGTATCGACATCGTAGGCTCGCAATCCATTTACGTAAACACTTACCCTTATGAATGCGAGTGGAGGCGGTTTTTGTTTAAGCGTTGGTTTTAGGACTATGGTTGCTTTGTCGTTGGGTTTAATGGTTACTTCTTGTGATGTTGCTGAGGTGTAGAAGGGTGTTTCGACTAAACTTAGACTTATTTTAGCGTCTTCGCCTCCTATGTTATATACTGTTATTTGGAGGCTGTCTTCTACCCAGAGTATGTCGCTTGCCCTTACGATTATGCTTGGTCCTTCTGGTTGTAGGAGAAGACCTTTCTCTTCCGCTGTTCGTAGAAGAGTGGAGGCTTGTTTAGTGAGGTTAGCGAGTTCGGATAAGGTGTCTTGGAGTAGGTTTCGGAATTCTTTGGTTGGTCTGTAGGATGGGTTTGCTATGAGGAAGTCTAGTAGCAGACGTAGGTTTGTAACTGTGTAGATATATGTTAGTCTGTGTTCTGCCAGCTCTGCTGTTAGTGAGGGGTCGTTGAGGCTTTGGATTGAGGATGTTAGTATGAGGTCTGCTTCGTCGAGAGCGTTGGTGAGTTCATCGAGGTCCTTGGATTTGTATACTAGTGTTTGGGTTGAATCTAGTATCGCATTTCCTTTACTTTGGATTGTTTTAGCGATATTATCTACTGTGTTGGATCGGGCTGTGTTAAGTTGAAGGAAGGTTGTTTGAGGAAGCTGGGTGAGCATTCTGTTGACTTTTATGTTCGTTTGCTCGCTTTGGGTTCTGGTGAGAAGTAGAGTGTTGACTGTTTGTATCGGTGATGCTGTGACTTGGGCTGACCTGAAGCCG
>JAAOZN010000092.1 GCA_011605775.1 Nitrososphaerota archaeon
GATTTAAACCGTTTTGACCTCACACCAGTCGATGGATTCGCGGTCTGTTAAAGCCTAGTATCTAGCCGAGTGAGGGGCAGACCTTTGAGATGTCTGCAGATAAAGCTAGCAATCATCTCCCCTATCCTCTTCTTCATCTTGTTTGAGCTGGTTGAGTAGGGATTGATGGTGGTCGCAGAATTCTTGTTTTGAGAGCTGTGCTTCTATGAGCTCTTCCTGCCAATGGGCGTTATATAGTCTGCATCTCCTGCTGCTGCAGAAGGCTTCTCCGAAGATTTGGTAGAATAGGGCTTGCATAACGTAGCCCTTCATAACTTCGTTCAACCTCTCATCGCTGTAGTCGATGTATCTTCCTCTGAACCTCTCCTTCATCAACTCGATCTGCTGGGTTGCACCTATAGCTAGGAGCGTCTGCTGAAGCCTATAGAATTCTTTGGGCATCGCAGGCCCCTCAGCGACACCAGTGGTTGATATTATGCTTGGGTTGCCAAGTATAATCACTCTAATATGATACCTCCCGTCACCTTCATCCCAAGTGGCGAATAATCTGCTCGTGAATACTATGTGTGCGTGGCTTAGAGTCGACTCCTCCTCCCCTATCAGCTGGCTGAGAAGCGTTTGAAGCTCAAACCCATCGTATAATACACCTGAACCTCTAATCTCTCCTTTTAAGACGCGTTTCTCATACTCCACCTCGCCATAAAGGGGCTCTTGGTTGGGCATCTTGGTCAGCGGGTTCTTAACCCTGATTGAAGCAAGCCTCCTGGCGAACGAATCGACCTCATAACCCTTAAGATGATATCTTGTGAACTCTGCTCTAGCATCCACAATCGCGTAAGGGATCTTTTCGCTCACATACTGCTTGATTACGTTGATATCTAGAGTCTTAGCTGACGGGTCTTCGTACAGGTGTATATACCTGCAGCTCTTCAAGCTTCTCCAATGCACATTCAGCAGCCCTCCTCCCTGAGAGCAGCATAGCGCCGAACGTGGGGCCCATTCGAGGCAGACCGTAGGTGGTTGAAACCGCCATTCCAGCGACTATCAGCCCAGGGTAAACTTCACCCGTATGCTCGACGATAGCGTCCTCTGATCTACTCACCCACATAGGGCCCATACCACCTGTCTTAACCAACCCCCTAGCCTCAAGCTTCCTCACGGCTACCGCATCGTGCCCACTCGCATCTATCACTATCTTCGCTTCGAGACCTATCGGGTCTACGCAGGTGATCTGACGCGGCAGAGCTTGCACAGGGGTCCAGTTAACGACCACCCCACACACCCGCTTATCGTGGATCATAAGGTCTTCAAGCGTCGTCATATTAAGGAACTTAACACCAGCGTCACAAGCCGCAGCAATCAGCTTTGAAACCGCGTGAGGTGCTGGGGTCACGTAGAGTTCTCTGGAGTGTTCACGGTAGGGTACGCCCAACTCATCCAATATTTTCTGAGATGGGTGTCTGAAGGTAGCTGGATTCATTAGAAAGCCCCCTATCCAGAACCCCCCACCAAGATAGTTATTCTGCTCTATGATGAGCGTCTTAACGCCCCTTCGAGCAAGATCTCTCCCAGCCATCAACCCAGCGGGACCAGCACCTATTATGATGACATCGCTCTCAGCGAAGTTCATAAACTCCTCTATGAACACTGCTGAAATAGCCCTCGTGATCTCCTTTTCACCAGCAGCTGAGCCGAAGATAGGCATACAACAATCCTACCTCTCCAATCTTTATAAACGACGCGATAACCCGCTTATAATATCGCTTTGGATGCGAGCTTAGGATTCTTACTAAATGGTATCTTTCTGGCCGATATTCGCTTGGACGGATTTTCTAATTCTTGCGCTGAAAACGCCTTCTTAACATTTGTTAATGGGTAGACTAATCTCAGCCGCACCACTCTTATTCCCAAGCTGGGGTTGCATTAAAGGGCTCATAAAAGGAGTGTTAACGAGGCGTAGTTCAGATGGTTACTAGAGCGGATTACGCTATAGCCTGTTTTGAAACATATGAGGCTAAAATATACTCTAGCGCTCTTAATTAGAGAGTTTGTTCTTGGGCGTAGGTTTTAATCTCTTATCTTACGCTAGCGTATGTTATACCCCTTCAGAAATAATTAGCTACTTCCGCATAAATCTAAGCTAGACCGATCTTCTGTTTTATCAAAGCTATTTCTCTCTCAAGTCTTTCGAACCTTCTCTCCATGTATTGTTTTAGATCTTCTCTCAGGGCCCTTATCTCCTCCCTAGTAGCTCTTATTTCATCTCTCGTTGCCCTTATTTCTGCTAACGTTTCATCCTGCTTCTTTAACATTGTTTTCATGTCTCCCTTCATCTCCTTAATGTCTCCCTTCATCTCCTTAATGTCGCCTTTCATCTCTTTAACGTCGCCTTTCATCTCTTTAATGTCGCCCTTCACCTCCTTAATGTCGCCCTTCACCTCCTTAATGTCGCCCTTCATCTCCTTAATGTCGTCTCTCATTTCAACGCCGACTGTTGCGATCTTCACTAGTTGTTCTAGGCTTAGTTGCTCCCTGTATTCTTTCACCTCCATTACCTCGCCATCATACCCCTCCACGAGAACTTCGCTTACTTCTGCTAGCGGGGGCTTCTCAGCCTTGACGGTTTGTGTGAATCTTTTGACGCTATCTTCTTCTCCTTCGATCAAGAGTATGAGGTCTTCGCCTATGTTCGATGCCTCGAACCCCTTTAGGCTGCGCGCTCTACTTAGTAAGAAGAGTCTGTATCCCACATCTTGGACTCTCTTTCCTTTGATTATGATTTTGGTCTTCACAGCCTTGTATTGTTGTGTAGGCTCGTAGATAAGCCTTACTAACCTTCTTGCTAAGCGGCTAGGGGTTCTTGATGTTCTTCGGATGCCTTATGTTCAACCTCCTTTAGCACCTCTTCAACCTGCTTGTTACTTATCGAACCTTTCTCCGCTCTTTTCTGGGATGTAGCTACATCGCATAAGATTTCAGTAAGCTCTCCGAGGGCGTCAGCGTCTACACCGACTGGTATCTGCCACAGTGTCCCGAGTAGGTTGCTGAGTGATGCGGTTAGCTGCTTCGATTCAAGCAGAGTCTCCAATCTTACGCTGAGCTGTGTCACGTGGTTTCTGATCTCTTTTACAGATTGGCGTAGCCGCCTCAGGTAGTGGACTTCAGAAGCATAGATCGATGCAGAGACCCTATCACCACTCTTAAGCCGCCAAACGGCTTTAGAGAAGCAGTCGGATTCAAGGGTCTCTAGTCTGGCTAGCGAAAGGTCTAGCTTTGCTGCTTGCTTCTTGAGCGAGTGTATGCATTCGATTAGCCGCCTTCTAGCCTCTTCTTGACTTACATCATCTTGTGCACATCGGTTAGGCAACACCTAAGTCCTAGTGGGTTCTGCGTGGGTTTAGCAAGGTTTATGCAATCTTTTTGACCAAGAGATGTGAAGATTCACACCGATCTCAAGCTGAGGTGTATGTTATGCGCTGTCTTGCGTATTCCAGTAAGCATATACCAACATTGTGTTGTTTTACCTTATTTTCCTAATTTATTACAAAAATACGCCCTTCTTTGAAGAATTAATTTAAATATTTGCAGGGAAGGTCAAAGGTTGATGACGAAGAGGGAGAAGCCGAGAAGCTTGGCAAAGAGCGGATTAGATGGACTAGGGTCGAAAGAGGGCTCTTGGGATATTAGGGTGCAGCTGCTCTGGCTTGCTAAGCATGGGTTGACCGAGTCAACGATCCTGGAGCATAGGAGGCTCGTACATAGGGATGGTAGGCTTTCAGAATATGTACCCAGCTCCGCTAGGGAGTTGAATGGGTATGAGGTACTGCTCACTGAATGACGTTAAGGTGTGGTTGAACCTATCAACCTCAGATACCCAATACGACTTTGAGATTCAGCAGATCGCTTCGAATGTTGAGAGTCAGATAGATGAGGCGCTCAAACCATACACACCAATACCGCTAAAGGAGGTGCCTGAGGAGATTAGGTGGATAGCTGCCGAGTGGACGGCAGGGATCTTCAGGCAGAAGAGGGCTGGCTTAGATGAGTCGAAGGAGCAGCCTTTCGTAGTTGAAGCTAAGGAGAGGCTGAAGGCGTTCATCCGCTCCAACTTCACCTCTGGGTTGGCTGCTTCTACGGGTGTTGCTGTTAGGTGAGGTGTTTGGTTTACAGCGAGATAGTGCAGAAGTATATTGATGTGATGCGCTCAAACCCAGATCTAAAAGAGGTATCAGCATACCACTTCGGCGCACCAACCACCATACACCAATACCCTCTGATCTATGTTCAGTGGCTTGGTAGAGAGTATAGCGGGAGCTCCGACCTACACCGATTCCAATACAACCTAAAGTTTGAGATAGGTGTCGTTATGCGCCACGCAGTAGCCGAAGAGGCTGAGAAAGGGCTCCATAGGCTTGTTGAGGCAATAGAGGCTGCCCTTAACTCCAACCCCACTTTGGACGGGTTGGTGGAGGGCGATCCTGAGCCTCGAAGTATAGAGGTTATGCGTGGCTCTGAGCAGGACTATGCTTTAGCTCTAGCTAGGATAATTGATGTGAAGAAGGTGTGGTTACCTTATGTTTAGAAGGTCTGCTGACGAGCCGGTGAAACTCCGGCGAAACACCAGAGGATGGTGTCCAGACCGAATAGGAGGTGAGTCATAATATGGCTAATTATCTAAGAATGGGTAAGGAGCAGATCTATGGAGTACCAGCAACCAACCTCAACACACACGTCAGAATCCTCTCAGAGGGTCTGAAGTTTCAGCCTGGCGTTGAGTATCTGCGGACCGTTGAGGGCGGAAGGTTCATTACGCAAGCAGACCTATCTAAGGCTAAGACCACAGGCAGCATCGAGCTCTACCCGGTTTACGATAAGGGGTTGGGAGAGTTCCTATACGCCGCACTGGGCGAAGTTTCTACGACTCAGCCAGATCCGAATGGCAACCCTAATGTCTATAGGCACGTCTTTACACCTAGGAGCAGCGTTTCCTCAATACCTTGGCCGAGCTATACCATAGAGGTTGGCTTGGGTGACGTTGCTGCTAAGCGTGTAGCAGGCTGTGTCGTAAATAGGCTAATCTTGGAGGGGGAGGCTGGGGACCATCTTGGTGTGACAGCTGAAATCTTGGGCGGAGAAGAGAGTAAGGTTTCATTATTCTCAGGACCCTTCAACTTCTCCCAACTGGGCTACATACACACAGCACAGGTGGTTGAGCAAAAGATAAACAACACATCGGTGAAGTTTGAGCACTTCAGCCTGGAGTTGAATAATAATTTTCCAGAGGGCTACAAGTTCGGCTCAAGGTTCCCTCAGGAGATCGATGTTGCGCCTTTGGATGTCAAGGGCTCGGCGACGATCAAGTTCGACAGCAGCACACATCTAGACAAGTTCCTTGCTTCAGAGGAGTGTTCGATCAACCTGAAGTTTCAAGGTGGGGTTATATCTGGTAGCTACAGGTATGAGTTGGAGATATATCTGCCTAGGGTAATCTATGATGAAGGGGACGTGAATCTTAAAGGGCAGGATAGGCTTACGCAAACCCTAGCGTTCACAGCGCTCAAGCACGGCACAGAAGGCGTGGTTAAGATTACGCTTCAGAACAACCAGAGCGGGTACTAGGTTGCCCAGCTGCTCGCTCTGTGGCGCACAGCTAACATCCGAGGATTTCACCATAGTTGTGAAGGTTAGAGTCAATAAAAACACCTCTCATACAGCGGTCTTCTGCTCATGGTTGCACTTCTCCGAATGGTTCGGATTAAAGCGTGGGTTGGGGAGGCTTGAAAGAGGTCAGAGTTAATGGTGTAACATATAGGCTGAAGGTTCCTCAGGCTTGGCACTACGCTCTCATACAAGTCTATGCTAATCTATTCAAGAGAGCCCAGAGTCTAGAGTCTGTAGAAGAGGCTGTTAAGGTGTCGGGTGAGATAGAGAGGATTGTGAACTTACTCTGCGAGAGCCTCCTTGAGCCTAAGCCGAATGGTGAAGACGCCACCTACCTGTTCAATGAGATCCTCAAGTACTGCATCGAGCTCTACGGAGAGGCTGGCTGGTGTGCTGAGAAATTTCGCTTCGAGCAGCCTGGGCTCTAAAGCTGGGTTGCTTGGTTTGCTTACTCATCGTGCACCCAGCTCTATACTCGGCCTTGAGGAAGGGAGCTTACTCAGCTTGCTTGTGGACGATCTATGCCTCGCCGCTGGCTTGAATCTGCTTAGGGAAGCCGATGTGAGAACACCTTCGCCGATAGAGGAGTCGAAGTGTAGGATAGAGAGGAGGAGACGCCTATGGAGCTCAGAGTATCTCTAGAAAACCTCTGGGACTACAGGTACGCGATGGTGGAGGGAGCGAAGGAGCTGAAGAAAGCTTGCGACGCCGTACTCAGAAGATACAGCGAAGCCGCAGCCTTGACAGCGAGCAGATTAGCGCCGAAGCGCACTGGAAGGCTTGCAGCGAGCATAAGATATAGGAGGGAGGGTGAGATGAGCTACTCAGTAGGCTCTGAACTCATATATGCACCATTCGTCGAATGCGGGACGAAGCCGCATGTAATAAAGCCTGTCTCGGCTAAGGTTCTTGCATTCACGGTAGGTGCAAGCAGAGTCTTTGCTAAGGTTGTCAACCACCCTGGCTCGAAGGAGAGACCCTTCCTCAGACAGGCGCTTAAAGAGATCGAACCTAGGCTTAAGGCTGAATTAGCCGCTGAGGCTGAGGGGCTCTTTAGGTTGAAGTTCCGCTTTAGGTGATCGGTTGCCGACCTTCGATCTTGTCGCTAGGATCAAGGCGGTTGATCAGGCGAGCAGCGTCTTCAGGTCTGTGGCAGATAATGCGAGCAGACTTTCACGGGGCTTCAGTCAGCTTGGGCAGATAGCGAATATCGCAGGTGGGTTTATAGTCGCATCTCTTGGGTTGAACGCAGCTTCAGCGGTCAGAAGCTTCCTCAGCGAGGCTGTAAACACGGTGATCGAAATGAAGACCCTCAGCAGCGTCTTAAAGAAGACTATCGAAAACATGGGCTTAAGCTGGAGCGAGTGGGGACCTAAGATAACGAAGCAGATAGATGAAATGAGGGCATCAACGCTCTACACCAAACAAGAACTGCTCGAGGCTTTGACGATCCTAGTAAGATACGGTTTGGAGCCTGAAGAAGCCTTAAGAGCGCTTGCTGTTGCTATAGATACTGCTGCTGGCTCAGGTAGATCGTTGAAGCAGGTTGCTGAAGATCTTGGGCAAGCCTTTAGCGGGCAGACTTCTGATCTCAAGAATAAGTATGGTGTAGAGGTTGAAAAGACTTCTGAGAGGCTTCTTAGCTTAAAGGAGAGGGTCGAAAGCCTGGGTGAGAGGTATGGTAGGCTGGTGCTGGTAAGTGATGAAGTGGTGCAATCTTTAGCTAGTATGGGGATCACGATAGATGAAGCCTCAAAGCAGACGTTAACATGGGGAGATGTGGTCGAGCAGATAAAGAGTAGGCTGGATACGCTCGATGCCGCCGCTATAGAAGAGTTCTTAGAAAGGTATGGTGCAGCGAGCAGCAGAGCTGAGAAGTCAGCCCTAGATTTCGCAGAAATACTCTCGAGGTTGGATGAGAAGTTTAGGGGGAGCGCCTACGCAGCCTATGAGGCTGGAGGAGCCTACGCAAGGTTCGGTAACTTAATGGAGGAAGTTAAAGAGGTCGTTGGGGCTGGGCTTATACCTATACTCGAAGCACTAGGCAATACGCTTGTTATGTGGGCTAAACCCGAGGGGAAAGAGAAGATCTTCGCACTCATGAAAAGGGACTTCTTCTCCTTTGTCGCAAGCATAGACGAGGCTGCAGCAAGCATCCAGATGATCAACGAGAGGCTTAAGACCTCGTTAATCAGCGACTACAAGGCAGTCTTTGATACAATATCTTCAGCAGCCAACAACGTGCTTAATCTGATACTTAACACCTTTACACCATTTTTATCAGCTTTGGTTGAAGCTACATCAAACACGTTCAGAATAGTAACAGAGGTTGTGTTAAACAGCCTAGACAGGCTCAGGCAGAGCGCAGATCAAACATTCAGAGCGATCGTGGAGAATCTCCTTTCACTCTCAACCTCTTGGACCCAGATAGTGGAATGGATAGTAGAGAGGAGTGAGGGGATCTTGAACCCCATCGAACAGATTCAACTGCGCCTAACTACGTTGAGAAGTGTGGCTGGTGAGGTTTGGTCCTCAATTTCGGCATCGATGTGGAGGTTTTACACAGAAGCTTTGATCCCTATCCAAAACGCCGTTTGGGGCTTCGTCAACTCAGTAGTAGCGGCATTCAACTGGCTCTGGGATGTTTTAGCGAAGAGGAGCATCTGGCCCGATATATGGGCTGAGATGCTGAGCCAGGCTAAGAGCGGTCTAATGGCTATCGAGAGGACAGTTGAGCCAGCCCTTCTTGATCTAGCGCATATGTTTGCTGCGTTGAGTACTGTGAACATAGGGTCTATTAACATAACAACCCACGCCATATCATCAAGCATCGATATTAGGAGATTGGCTGAGCAGGTTGGGTATGAGGTAGCGAGGCAGCTGAGCCTTAGGAATAGAATCTGAGGTCTGTTGCTTAGATGCTTTACGCAAGGGTTGAGATAACCGATTTGAATAACATTACGCGTGTAGTGGGTAGTGAGAACCGAGGCTTTGAGCTGAGGCTACACCACAATAGCGCAAGCACCTTTAGGTTGGTGGTCAACGACTCCGCTGGATTCTACAGGGAAGCATACGGAATAGGCTCTATTGTGAATGTTTTCTGCGACTCTGCAAACCCGCCTAGGCAGCACGTGTATCAAGGGCAGGTTGAGGATGTGAGTGTAAGGTTTGAAGGAGGGCGTAGACTACTTGTCGTAGACGCTGTGGAATACGCATATACGGTGATTCTGAATAGGTATGTGGTTGAAACGTATCAAGATAAGAGCTTCGACTACATCGTGCAAGATCTGTTCGCCAAGTATGCTCCTGAAGTTGACACACGCAACGTACAGCCCCCGAACACGAGTGGGAGGAGCTTCGTCTTCAACTATGTTACGCTGAAGGAGTGTTTGGATCAGCTCGCTGAGTTGGCTAACTGCCAATATTACTTCACACCAGACCTTGAACTCTACTTTTACCCTAAAGGCTCTAGGCGCTCCGGGTTTACGTTGACCTCAGAGAACATTCTTCAGCCGATAGAGGTGTTAGAGAGCATACGTGAGGTGCGTAATGTAGTCTATGTGATAGGTGGGTATGAGTTAAGGGTTGATCAGAGCCAGACCAACATAGGTGGCTACGTAACCCTAAACGAATACCACTACGCAGCAAGATTCACACCAACTCAGAACAATCTGCGCATGTTAGCACTCTACTTGGAGAAGCAGGGGGAACCAAACGAAAACATAAGTGGTCAGATCGTAGAAGAGTTGGATGGGGCTCCGAAGGGTAGGAGGGTAGACTACTTCACCATTACGCCTCGTGATGTAGGTGAGGAGGGGTCACCGGGCTGGGTCTCTCTTCCGCTGCAAGCGGATGTTGAACCTGGTAAGGCTTACTGGATAACTCTATCAAAGAGCGGAACTCAGACAGAAACTTATCGCTGGTATCACGATGCCTCAGACCAAGGAATACACGCATACTCATCTAATGGCGAGGATTGGAGTGTTGATGAGGGTAGCTGGGCGCCTACATTCAAGCAGTTCTGCGGAGTTCCGGTCTTGGCACAGGCAGTCAATGAAAGCAGTGTTAAGAAGTATGGAAGGAGGGAGTTGGTGTATGTCAACACCAACCTCATCGACAGATCTACCGTCAAAGCGTTAGCGCTGAACCTTCTTGCTGCATCGGCTGAAAAGAGGCTTAATGTTGAAAGCCTTGTGGTAAGGGGTCTACCCGGGCTGCCGAAGGTAGGTGAGAGCGTTAGGGTTACGCTGCCAGAGATAGGGTTGGACAAAGAGTTCAAGATCAAAAGTGTAGTTGCTGAGTTCAGCGCTGGTGTGCCCTCGTTAGAGGATTTTAAGCTGGAGTTGGAGGACCTTGCCTGAAAACCTTAGCGATATTATAGATAGGCTGAAGAGGAGCCTCAGAGACCAGCAGGTTAAGAGTAGCGATATACGTGGGAGCACGCTAAACCCGATTTCAACATTCTTTGAGAAGACCCTACTCGATGAGCTGGTTAAGGTCGATGGGTCCAGAAGCCGACTCTTTGAAGGTGCTCGTATGGTTGCTAGAGATAGTAGAGATGAGCAGATCATAGGAGCCTTCCTGCTTGACTTAGCTAAGGTCGGTTTTTCTGTTTGCGGTTAAGGTGATAGGTCTTGGAAGGAGATATATCGTTAAGCGGAAGGGTTCGTATCATCATATACCATAAGGAGAACGGTAGACTGAAGCCAGTAGAAGAGCATATGGTCACCAACTTAGTAGTGACCGCTGGTAAGAGCTACATCTGCGACCTATTGATCGGGGCAGCTACAGAGAGCTTTGCGTACTGTGGTGTAGGTGCTTCTGCTCAGACACCGTCGCCTTCTGATACAGATTTAGTGTCTCCAATAGGATCTAGGAAGCGAGTGACAGATAGGTTTAGAGTTGGGTGCACCGCAACCTTCTCAACGTTCTTCGGCAGCCAAGACAACAACGGAACTTGGTGTGAAGCTGGGTTATTCACAAGCGCAAGTGGTGGTGTGATGCTTTCACGAGCAGTATTCCCATCACCTCTAATCAAAGACGAGACGAAGACCGTAACCTTAGACTGGGATATCGAAGTGAGTTAAATGAAGATACCTGAAACGCTCACCAAAATGGGGCATGCTCTATTCGGGTTCGCATCAACTTTAGCCACGCTCATACACCCAGTTTTACCCGCTTTATCCGCTGCCCTCTTCTTGGTTTACGAGTTGGATGAGGAGTGGTGTTTGAGCGACGAAGCCTACGAGGAGATGAGAGAGTATCTTTACGGTGTTGCCGCTGCTCTTCTGCTCATCTTGGCGAGGTGGTTTATGGTTGGCTGAGCTGCCTAGTGTTCGAGAGGTCGATAAGCCTTGGTATCTGACGCTGATTCTGCTCCTAGTCTTCGGCTTGTTCACGCTATTCTACTCAACCTTCTTGTTCAACTTGGGTAGGGGTGATGAGCTTAGGGACTTCGCTCAAACCGTGTTCAACGTGGTCGTGGGTTGGTGTGGTATCGCTTTGGGCTACTATCTTAGGGGTAGGGTTGGTGAAAAGGGAGGTGGCTAGTGTATGGGTTTAAGGAGATACGGCTTCTGGAAAGAAGTGCAGAATCTAACAATATACAGGAACCCAGATCCATCTAAAGGGAGATGGACGAGGCTAGTGCTTCCAGCGGATTATGCTAACGGGAAGCTTGCGGGTTGGAATCAGAGGCACGCTAAAGACCAGTCTTCGACTCAATTCGGGTGCAACCCTTGGGGTAGGAGCGACTTCCTAGCTGGAGACGCCCTCCTATATGGTGTTGGATACATTGAGGTTCTAGACCCTCAAGCCACACTACACCCCATCGGGGACTATAGCTCTGAAGACTCCTTCCTCTGGGACAGCTGGGTCAAATCGTCTATGTGTAATTGGAGCCATGATAAGCAGAATCAGAGGTTCGGCTTCGAGTTCATCTTGGATAACGAGGCTGAGGAGAATGCTGCTTCCGTGGTCTACGATGACGATGAAGCCATCTGGTCCCCCTACCAAGCGGGCTCAGGCTCCTTCAGCGTATCTCTAAGCGAAGAGACCTCTATCGTGAAGAAGGGGTCAAGTAGCCTCAAAGCATCGATTTCAAGCGGCTCCTACAGCGATGTCGGTGCTTCAGCATCCTTCTCACCTGCGCAGAACTGGAGAGGTAAAGACTTCCTCTGCCTCTGGCTCTACGGGATGGGCAGCGGGGGGACCTGGAGGGTTCAGATCGGCGACGGCGTAAACTGGTGTAGATGGAGCTTCTCAGATGACTTCAGCGGGTGGAGGAGGGTGATCCTCCCACTAAAGGCACCATCGGAGTCAAGCGGATCAGTCAACTTAGATGCGGTTTCAAACCTATCTGTTTACATCACAGCAGCCTCGACTGGGGCTTGGTACCTCGATCGGGTTGCGGTGGATGAGTTGAGGCTGGTTAGATGCGAGGTTAGGGTCCCTGATGAGATAAGATCTGTTGACCTATACAGCTGGGACGGCTCAAGCTACCAGAAGTTTCTGGAGAACGGGCTACCATCATCTAACAAACTCTTCTTCTTAAGCGGCTTAAAGATGAGCGATGTTAGAGGAGACGGCTCAGGCTTAGGCTCAACATATTTGGGCTCAAGAGGAGAGCAGGTGAAGTATCGAAACGCCTTAAGCTTCGATGGGGTGGATGACTATGTCAATACACCTCTTTCGATAAACGGTTACGCGGGGCTCACATACGAGGCATGGGTTAACGCTGGAGATTTGAATTTTGGTGGGACCAGTTGGAAAATGATAATAGATGATGGAAATAATCAAACCTTTTTAGCCGTAATCAAAACGAACTACCAGATCACTTTCGCCGTCAACACCTCAAGTCGATCTACATTAAATAGCAGCTTAACGCTTTCGCAGAACCAATGGTACCATATTGTTGGGACATACGATGGTTCTTATCAGAAAATATATGTAAATGGAGTGCTAAACACATCTAAGGCTTGGTCGGGCAACATAGTTTCCTCAACAACTGTTAGAGTAGGGTGGGGGCTGAGCGACAGATATTGGCGAGGTCTCATCGATGAAGTGCGCATCTACAGCCGAGCTTTGAGCGCATCGGAGATTCAGCAGCTCTACCTGAGGCGATTTGATGAAACTATACCTGATGTGAGAAGCGGCTTGGTCCTCGACCTACCCTTAGATGGAGACGCTTTGGACTACAGCGGCTACGGCAACCACGGCACAATCTACGGCGCAAAATGGGTTGCGCCAACCTCAACGCAGCTCAGCGGCAAACATGGGTGCAGAAAGAGGATAGTCTTCGTCTTAGGTATGCCTCCAGAAGACTACCGAGACTCGGCTTCTGGAGGCGTCAGCCAAGCCAAGATTAAGCTGGAGGTTAAATACGCTAATGATGGGGAGGCGACCTACGAGTTCGAGGACTCAGATAACCAATACTACGGTTTGAGGAACATCAGCAAGAAGTATCTCCTACTCTTCAGAAAAGACAGCCAAGGCCCTGTTGACTTCATACAGCTCAAAAACACATCTGTAGGCGATGGCTTACCAACCTACCTAGCGGTTAAAGCGGATCACAGCGAGGAGATCAAAGAGGTTCAGATCACGCTACCCAGCCTAGCGGATCAATCTAGGAAGCATTGGGGTCAATCAACCAGCGATCCGACTCAAGACCAAGACGGCGACGGCATCCTAGATGCTGTTGAGGAGGTTGAGGGCTTCGTGGACCAAGGGGGCTGGGGGTAAATGGCGAAGAAGATCAGAATAGTTGAGGAGGATCTAGCACCAGGAGTCTGGGGTCAAGTAATCTCCATCTCAGCAGAGGATGAGGACTCGGTTCTGGAGAAGGCTGAGCGGTACATCAAGAGGAGGCACGTGGTTGAGTTAGATGGTGCTGAGATCAAGAAGAGTGTTGCTGACATCTTGGCTGAGAAGAGGAGGGTGGTGAAGCCGAAGTGAGGACGTATGTCGAAGCCTACGAGTTGGTTGAGGAAGGCGGGGAAGGCGACTTCATCAGGCTAGACGCCACAAGCAGAGACCTCAAAGCTGTTGTGGAGGATGTCGAGTCCCTACTCAACCCCCTTAAACGCTACAGAATAGTTGTGCACCGATGTTTGCACGATCAAGGTGGAGCCTGCGAAGTCTTCGACGCATCCGAGTTGGAGAAAGAGGCTAAGGAGCCGTGGATGGTTTGAGCGTGGAGATCAAACTCTACGATCTAGCTGGCTCAGAGATCAAACCGGGTATTTCAGACCCGCCCCCCTATCCGGCTGAAGCATATCTGGAGGTTGAGGTATTGTGAGCTTCGAAAAGGGTTCAACCGTAACGGTGAAAGCCTTCTTCAGAGACTTCAGCAACCAGCCCACAGACCCAGATGAAGCACCAACCCTAACCGCTGCAGCACCATCCTCGAACCAAACCGTCAAAACCATGGCTAAGGAGTCCACAGGCATATACTACACACGCCTAATCGTGGATGAGGAGGGCAGA
The DNA here is from genome assembly GCA_011605775.1 of Nitrososphaerota archaeon. Taxonomy (NCBI): domain Archaea; kingdom Thermoproteati; phylum Nitrososphaerota; species Nitrososphaerota archaeon. The sequence continues at coordinate 14,146 of JAAOZN010000092.1, forward strand.
TGGCTGCTCAGAGTCGAAGCGTCGGTAGCAGGCTACCCAGTTGTAGCGAGGAAGGCGATCAAGGTGGTTGAGTCGAAATGAGCCTATGGGAATCTGGTGAAATAATCACCAAAGATAAGCTGAACCTCAAAACTGTCTACATAGGCCCCTCTCCACCAACCAACCCCGTGGATGGGATGGTTTGGGTCGATACAAGCAGCACACCTTACTTGATCAAGGTTTACAGAAACGGATCTTGGGACTCCGCTAGAGGCGCACCAACAGACAGAGTAACCGCACCACCAGCAGAAGCATCAGACTATCAAACACCATCTTCAGCATCAGCGTCATCGCAGCTCAACGGCTCTCTCTCACAAACATATTATTCGTATGGTTGGTCTCTGTATGGTAGTGGTACCAACAGAGCCGGCGAAAAGGTTCTCGCAAACTATATAGGAGGCAAAATCGTCAGAAGAGTCGTATTCGCTGTGACTAAATACGGCAGCCCAACCGGCACAGCATACGCCAGAGTTAGGAGAGCAGATACAGATCAAGTGGTTTACGAATTAGGGTCCTTCGATGTCTCATCCTTTCCAGGAGGCTTCATCGCCTTCGAAGGAGAGCGGAGCATGCCATCTGGTGTCGACCTACGCTTCCTCATAGAATACAGCGGTGGAAACGAGAATAACAACATCAGATTGCTTTACTCCGACTACAACGTAGCGTTCGGGGTCTTCTCCACATACGTAACCTCTTGGACAGACTACTCGCAATACGACGCGTATATTCAGATAGATTTTGCCGGAGCTGCAAATGATGCTAAGGATGATAATACAAATACCTGGTGGTCCCCCAACCCACCTAACGAAGCAAACGCTTGGCTAAGATTCGACCTAGGCTCAACCCTAGCCGGTGTAGCGGGCTGCAGAATATATTGGCATAGTGACGCGAACTACAGACCCCAAGCATACAAGATCCAAGCATCAGCAGACGGCTCAAACTGAGACGACGTGTATGTAGCAACCACACAGCCCCCAGCAGGCTGGGTAGAATACTCTTGGCAACCAAGAAACCAAACAAGATACATCAGAATACTCATCACACAGCCAAGCACATCAGGCACCAGAATCTGCGAATTCGACTACTACCAATCAAGCATATGGAGGCACGGCCACAGAGGAGACTAAGATGAGCGAAGAAACCAACAGACTAAGAGAGAGAATCGCTAGAGGAGAATTCAGATTCGGAGACACCCTAAAGCTCAAACACCTCGAAAAAGTAGAAGCATCAAAAGAGGCGAGAGAGCTGCTGAAGGGTGCTGGCGTATCAGATTCCGCCAAACTCTACGCCTACATAGTATCACTTGAAAAGAGGATAGAGGCGCTTGAAGAGTGGCTGATGCTTAGGGGTGGTTGAGCTGGGTGAGGATAAGGTTTCTGAAGTCGACCTTACGGAGATGCTTAACATACTGTATAGACGCTTTAATTGGCTAGATCAGCAGATCGAGAACGAGAAGGATCTCAGAAACAAGATTAAGCTCGTGGACATTTTGAACAAGACAGCCTTGAACATATTGAGAGTGGTTGAGAAGAGCGGGTTAGGCACTACAGAGGGAATCGATGAAATCTTAAAGGAAGTCGAGGGAGAACAGGCAGACCTTGGCTGATCTACTTGAGTTTGAGGTCGGAGAGGTCGTCGGTCTGCTTTGGCTTGATGCTTGTAGATGTAGGGGCGTTAGACTAAACACAACTGTGAAGGAGAACACCATAAAGACCGAGCAGTTTACCGTTGGTGTGTTCGCTGGAATCTACCGGGACCTAGCCTACTCAAAACCTCACATAATCCTGGTGAATGAGATAACAGATGGTGTGGCTAGGATCTGGGACAGCATCCCCCAGAGCCTTGTCTTGAGCGGCTACCGATTCGGCAAGATACCCTTTGAATTTAATGTGCCAGAGAAGGTTGTGAAGAAGATGCTAAAGTCGATAAAACCAGATAGATTCTATAGGAGGGTTAGAAAGGTTGTTTGAAAAACAGCCCAAACAGATCTTAAAGAGCGTCTTCAGAGGCACCACAGACTACAGAGGTGTGCTAGCAATCCTCATCATACTCGGGCTGATACTAGCACTACTGCTCGACAAGAAGGATGCTGCTCTAAACCTAGGTCCCTTAGCTGGGTCAGCAGTAGGCTGGTACTTTGCGGACAGAAGGAGAAGGTCTTCAGACTAGAGTGGGGAGGATCGAATCAGAGGGCTGTGGTCATCGGCTAGATGAAGAGGAAATCTACTGCAGACTAAGCCAAAACAGTGTAGTCTGTTTCCATTGTTTACAGGCCTTACCTCATCTAGCGAGAATTGGGCTTCTAGAGATATCTGAAGCCAAGCTTGACAAACACATTTACAAGGAGAGGTTTGATGGAAAGGCTAAGATTCTATTCAGAGACCCCGTCGCATTTGCTAAACTCGTTTTACGCTTCAACCCCTTCCCGTACCAAGTCGAACTACTTAAAAACAACTCAAAGAGGCTGCTTGCTATTTGCGGTAGGCAGATCGGTAAGTCTACGGTTGCAGCGATAAAACTGCTGCACTACGCTCTCACACACCCTAAGAGCACCTCCATCATCGTCTCAGCCACCCTAAGGCAGAGCTTAGAAACCTTCAGCAAAGCCGTCTCATTCATCGAATCCAGCTTCATTAGTGGTTATGTGCTTAAGCTAACCAAGACGCAGATACTCTTTAAGAACCGAAGCCGGATAATATGCTTACCTTCTGGGAGATACGGCTCAACACTCAGAGGGTTCACGGTGCACCTAGCGGTTGTGGATGAAGCAGCGTTCATCCACTCAGACGTTATAGAGAGGGTCATACTACCTATGCTCGCAACCACTAACGGCACACTGTGGCTTCTCACCACACCTTGGGACAAAGACCACATAACCTATCGAGCGTTCACATCTTGGCCTAAGGAGTGCATCTACCACCTACCATCCTCAGCCAACCCACTCATCAGCAAAGAGTTCCTCGAAGAGCAGAGAACACTTCTAGGCGAATCTAGGTATATGCAGGAGTACGAGGCGAAATTCATAGACGATGAAAACACCTACTTCCCCATAGAGCTGCGTAGGTGACCTACCGCAACAACACATAGGTGAGCTCTACGGCGGCTACGATCCCGGTGGTAAGGAGAGCTCAGCAGCGTTCGTGGTTGTGCGCCTAATCGATGAATACCTCTATGTGGTGCATAGCGTCAGCAAGCGTGGGCTACCCTACACACACTTCACAGCAGAGATAGCCGAATACCATAAAGCAAACCGTCTAACCAAACTTTGCGTAGACCAGACTGGCTTGGGCAACCCGATCTTAGAGCACTGCTTAGAGTTGGGGTTACCTGCAGAGGGCATAACGCTAACGGCTAAGATGAAGCAAGAAATCCTCTCTGAATTAAGGATGCAGATGGTGAAGCGCAGTAATACCATACGATAGCAACCTAGTAAACTCGCTGAACGCCATAACATATACGAAGGGTAGAAGCGGCGGATACCTCTTCGACAAGAAAACCGGGTACAGAGACGACCTAGCATACGCCTTAGCTCTAGCCTGTTGGGGTGCGGTCAAGGGTAGATCTGGCGTCTTAGTGAGGCTCTAGAATGCTCGTCAAAGTAAGGTTAGGCTTTAAGGAGCCGAAGAAGATCTTCAGGTTTGATAAGGTGTTCAAGGAGAAGACCGAACCATCTGAAAGAGCCATAGGGGTAAGCGAAGCGTTCGGAATCGATGTAGGCGTAGAGAGGGAGGAGATACTCTACCAAGACCTCGCCATAGACATAGAGCCAAAGGATGTCATCTACATAACAGGCGACTCAGGCACAGGGAAGTCAACCCTCCTAAAAGATCTAGCAGAAGCCTTAGGCCGCTACCCAGCCTTCGGAAGGGTCCTCCAAGACAAAGATGTAGAGATCAACCAAGACTACGTGCTCGTAGAGGGGTTGGGGTCAACCCTAGAGGAAGCGATCCAATATCTGAGCCTCGCTGGGTTAAATGACGCCACACTATTCGTCAGAAGGTATCGAGATCTGAGTGAGGGGCAGAAGTACCGGTTCAAGATAGCTAAGATGCTCTCCATAGGTGCAGACACTCTCATCTTCGATGAGTTCTGCTCACTCTTAGACCGAGAGACCGCTAAGGTGGTTGCGTACTGTGTTCAGAAGATGGTGAGAAAGGTTGGCGCTACGCTCATCATCGCCACATCACACAGAGATCTATTCGAGGATCTGCAGCCAGACATCTATATAGTGAAGGGGTTCGGGCGAGAGATCCGGGTCAAATACTGCGAAGCAGATAGAAGCAGACCCTGCACCATCCTCAGAGAGGTTGAGATCAAAGAGGGCACACCAGAAGACCTACACAGCCTCGAAGCCTACCACTACAGAGGAGGAAGGCTTCACAACATAAGAAGAATCTACAAGGCTGAGCTCAGAGGCGAAACCATCGGGGTGATCGCCTACAGCACCCCACTCTACTCGTGCGCAGGCAGAACCAAGTACTTTGGTAGGAGAGTGAATGTAGAAGAGCTGAACCGAGACTTCATAACAATATCAAGAGTCATCGTACACCCAAAATATAGAGGGATAGGGTTAGGTGTCAAGCTGGTTAAAGAGACCCTTGAGAAGACTGGCTACAGATACGTCGAAGCCGTAGCGGTGATGGCTAGATACAACCCCTTCTTCAAAAAAGCCGGTATGGCTGAGGTGCCGTACACATCAACACTCTCCCTAAAGTGCAGAGAAGCCCTAAAGATACTATCTGACTACACCATAGACCCTAGGCTAGCAGCCTCAAAACTCTACATCACAAAGAAGCTACAAACCCTAAACAAAAACCAGCTACAGGAACTCACATCAAGAATACTGAACCTAAACACGACACACTATATCCTCAACTTAGTGCTGAGGAGAAGCGAGCAGAGCATCAAACAGATAGACAACCTAGCCACCCTCATCCAAAAGACAGCAATAATAGCGCAGAGCAAACTATACTACATATGGGAAAACCAACATCAGCATCGTAAACCATAATTACGATACATACAAAATTAAATGGAGTACCACGTGATCAACTTGGTTAAGTCACTTGTTGGAAAGGAGGCATCAGATTCTGAGAAGGCGCATCTTATCAAGATCCTATGGAATGTGGGTAGAGTTCTTCAGCCCCTAGAGATCAACCAAATAATTAACAGTTTACCAAAAGAGTTGGTTGCGGATAAAGAGAAGTTGATAAGGTTCTTATTGTTGACAGCCTTTCTTGATCAACAGGCTGATTCGCCTTCTGCACGGAGCACAGCAATAAAGATACATCAACTATTTGGTGATGACTTGTTTTCAAAACCCCAAGAATGCCTTATACAAATAAATAAGTTGGCAACCATCAAGGATGAATACAAGATTTCACCTGCTATAGGCAGAGTATTGCCCCGTTTTGGCTGGTTCATCTTAAGGGTCGGAGGCTTTTTAACCTATCAAATGATGTTGAATAAGAGTAGGCTGTCCGAAAAGTTCGCTGAATGTAAAACGCCGAAAGAGGCGATTATGCTGCTGCAGAGCAACCCTCTTGTTGAGTCATTCTTAGAGAGAAGGCCGTTAGAATGTATATTTCTTGGATAGGGCACCCTGATTTGGGAATAGATGTATCTAACGGTAAATGGCATAAGTCGCTCTTTGAAATGCCTGTTGATGGACACGTTGGCAAGATTTTCTCGAGAACTGGACTTGTTTCAGAGGTCGTCCACGAAGGGAAGCAGCATAGTGGAGGTCGCTGGAACATTATCGTAGCTTCTAAGATGCGGGTGCCAATACAAGAGGTAACAAACCAATATAGCGAGGATTGCATTATGGTTGACCACGGCGCTTTCCAAATAGGTATTAATTGCTGCCCAGACAATTTAGTAGGCATAGCGTGTGACGTCTGCCCAAGATCCTCCGTCTGTCAAATCAAGTCTAAAATTGGTTGTAAAGGCTATTGCATGCTTCACGACTTTTGCAAAAGGAATTTGGTGTGGCGCGCATACTAATCAGATAATATTAAATACTATCACAACATATGATAATGTGAGGAAAACTATGCCTATGGTTTACGTTTCAGAGAGAACTAAAAAGTTGTTAGAGAAGATTGTTGAGATACTACGTAAGAATACAAACACGCCAGCTAGAATAGTGAAGAGTGATGCAATCCACGCAGCTGTTGAGGAATATGCTAAAAAGCTGGGTGTAAAAGAATGATCTCTACTTGGCATAAAATAATCTTTGGAGATTGCAGAGATATGCACGAAATCCCAGACGATTCCATTCATCTAATGGTTACCTCTCCACCCTACTATAACGCTCCATTTGACTACCCAGACCTTTTCAAAAGCTACGATGAGTTTCTCGAATTGATGAGGGCATTTGCAAAGGAGCTCTACAGAGTTATGGCTCCAGGGAGAATCGCAGCCTTCGTTACAGACGACATGCTTGTCAAAGGAGAAAAGTATCCAGTAGTTTCTGATATCACAAAGATCATGATCGAGGCCGGCTTCAGATACAGAGATAGAATCGTTTGGGAGAAGCCTGAAGGATATATTAGGATTAGCAGGAGGAGTGGCGTGCTTCTGCAGCACCCTTATCCTATGTACTTTTATCCAGATAACATACAGGAGAGCATCATAATATTTCAGAAAGGCAGATTTAATTTTGACTATATTAAAAGTTTGGACCCAAAGATCGTGGAAGCCTCGAGAATAGATTTAAAGAAGTACAGTGAGGAAAAATGGTATCTTACCATCTGGAGGATCACAAACGTTCTTCCATTCGAAAATAGGCTTGAAAAGGGCGTAGCCGCCTTCCCAGAAGAGATACCAAGACGCCTAATAAAACTATACACATTTGTAGGCGAAACAGTCCTAGACCCTTTTCTCGGCTCAGGGACCACGACGAAAGTAGCTAAAGAGCTGGGGAGAAACAGCATAGGCTATGAGATAGACCTTGAACTCAAGGATACCATTTTAAAGAAGATAAACTATAATCAGACCACCCTCGCAAACCACAGATTTGAGATAATAGAGCGCTCAGACGCTAAGAAGCTCAGAACATTCCTCCAAGAAAAAGTGAAAAACCAACGCTCAGTAGTGAATAAAAACACAATCAAGATTACATCAGCAACATCAACAGATAACAACTACGCCAAAACCCACATAAACACACTTTAATCACAATAATCAAAAAAGCTGTTCGCTGGCGAGTTTGTAAGTTTTACTTGAAAACTTTGATCCAATTGTCTTCCGCATATTCACCATTTTTAGAAGGAGATGAAGATGCGGGCCCGCCGGGACACCCGGAACCCTCTCTTGGGTTTTTCGGACCCGGGACCCCCGGGTTAAAAGCTTCACCGAGGCTCTTTGCCTCACCGGTGCTCTACCTGGCTGAGCTACGGGCCCGCTGTATGGAGGGTTTAAGTAGGGACTATTATCTCTTTATGTTGGTTTGGAGAGTGGGTTGCTGGCTGAGTTTCCTTTTAAGAAGGCGGAGAATCTTAGGCGTGTGCTTGTGGTTACTCATAGGAATGCTGATGTTGATGCCTACGCTTCAGCGTACGGTGTTGCGCATATTCTGAGGAGGCTTAACTCTAGGTGTGTGGTTGCGGTTGCTGCTCCAGAGGGGCTCAGCGGTTTGGCTAGGGTTGTGCAGGCTGAGTACCCTCTTGAGGTTGTGTCTTCGCCTCGGTTTGAGGAGCAGGATATGGTGGTTATAGTGGATACTGGGCACGCGCAGCTTCTGAGTGATTGGGTTGAGCCGATTAAGAGCGTTGAATGTAGTAAAGTGCTGATAGATCACCACCCTCATTCGGAGAGTGTGAAGCAGCTCGTAGACCATCTGCTGGTAGATGAGGAGGCGACCTCAACTAGCGAGATCGTGCTCTCCATACTTGAGGCGAAGCATATGAAGATACCTCAGAAGGTCGCTGAAGTGCTCCTATTGGGTCTTATGACAGACACAGCTGGTCTAAACTTAGCCGAATGCACAACGCTTGAGAACGCCGTCAAACTCTGCAGATGTGGCGCTTCACTCGCCAAGGCTAGGCAGATGCTCCGAGTCAAGAAGGATGCGTCTGAGAAGATAGCTAGATTAAAGGCTGCTCAGAGGCTTAAGATCTACAGGCTTGAGGACTGGATCGTAGCGGTAACACACGTAGGCTCTTACCAAGCCTCAGCAGCAAGAGCTCTAATAGACTTGGGTGCGGATGTAGCTGCAGCGTTGGGTGAAGTCGATGATGAGGTGAGGGGGAGCCTTAGGGCTACTCAAGAGTTCTGTGAGAAGAGTGGCATACACCTTGGGGTGGATGTTGCTGAGAAGGTTGGTGCTGCGCTACAAGGTGCAGGTGGAGGTCACGCTGGTGCGGCATCATTCACAGCAAAAAGACCTCTACAAGAAGCTGCGGATAAAGTATTGCTCACCTTGGCTAGGAAGGTTGATGCTCCGCTTCAGGAGATAACTTAGTTTAGGTAAGGATTTAATATAGCTGGTTTTGCAGCACGATATGCGCCTTGCCGAAGATCATTGAGATAAAAGGGTTCACATTCTACTACTCAGGCTCAACAAAACCAGCACTCAAAGACATAGAGTTGAGCATAGAGGAGGGGGAGATAGTAATCATCGCAGGCCCGAGCGGATGCGGCAAATCAACGCTACTAAGAAGCATAAACGGGCTCATACCACACATGTACAGCGGCACATACATAGGTGAAGTCTACGTCAACGATCTGAAGGTGAGCGAACACCCGATCTCTGAAATAGCTAAGCACGTGGGCTACGTCTTCCAGAACCCTGAGAACCAGATCTTTATGTTCACGGTTGAGAGGGACGTAGCCTTCGGCTTAGAGAACCTCGGCTTACCTAGGGATGAGATTAGGAAGCGGGTTGACTGGGCTATCGACCTACTCGGCATAAGAGAGATTGCGCATAGAGCGCCCCACGAGATTTCAGATGGGCAGAAGCAGAGGGTTGCGATAGCTGGTGTGTTGGCTATGAAACCCAGACTGCTGATACTCGATGAGCCAACCTCTCTCCTCGACCCACTCAGCGCACTCGACCTCATAAACACGGTCAAACATCTACACGACACACTAAACCTTACCGTGCTCATCGTGGAGCACAGGCTTGATCTCCTAGTTTCGATAGCGGATAGGCTCGTGGTTATGGATGAGGGTAGAATCCTCTACAACGGTAAACCGAGGGAAGTGCTGAGCGACGAGAGCCTCATAACAATAGGTGTTGGTGTACCTTCAATCGTAAGGTTGCAGCACCTCTTAAAGGACGCCTGCAACTTTAAGACGCTCGCTCTAACACCCGCTGAGTTTGTGGAGCAGATAGTTGAGGTCTTAAGATGATCGAGTTCATCAACGTCTCCTACATACACCCGACAGGCGTAAAGGCATTAGATGATGTTACTATTCAGTTTAGGCAAGGCGAACTAGTAGCAATAGTGGGTGCGAATGGTGCCGGGAAGACCACGCTGGTTAAGCATATGAATGGGCTTCTTAAACCGACGAAGGGCACGGTCAAGGTCTTCGGCTACGACACGACCCAGCAGACTGTAGCATCGCTTTCAAGGAGGGTCGGGATAGTCTTTCAGAACGCAGACCACCAACTCTTCTCAGACACCGTTGAGCACGAAATAGAGTTTGGGCTGAGGAACTTTGGCTTCAGCGAAGATATCGTAGCGCAGAGGGTAGAGTGGGCACTAACCTTCTTCGGGCTAAAAGAGTATGCCAACACTTCACCTATGATGCTAAGCGGAGGCGAGAAGAAGAGGCTCTGTTTGGCTGCTGTGTTAGCTTGGAATCCAGATGTGCTGGTGCTCGATGAACCCACCGTGGGTCAAGACCTCCTTCACAAGGAGAAGCTGGAGCAGATAATCCGCCTACTATTAACCCAAGGTAAGACCGTGATCGTGGTTTCACACGACATAGAGTTCCTCTGGCCTATGCAGCCCAGGACAGTCGTTATGAGTAGGGGTAAGATCGTAGCTGATGGTCCTGCGAGTAAAGTTTTCACCGACGATTTTATCTTGTCTACAGCTAGGCTGATAAAGCCTCAGCTAGTTGAGCTTTCGCAGCGCCTCAAGGTGGATAGCGTAGATATTTTCGACAACATATATACAGCGAAGCGCTGGATCTTGAGTAGAGTTAGGTGTTCGTGATGTATTGGCTCGCTAACGCCTTCATATTCCGAAGAAGGTATTCACCCATACACATCCTAGATCCACGTATAAAGCTCCTTATTTCAATCGAACTATTTACGCTCTCACTAATCAGCTCAACCGTAGCACACATAGCTATAACCTTAGCTGCGATCTTCGCGGTAGCAGCTTTAGCCAAGATCTTGGAGCGGATGTACCGCACCCTCTTGTTCTCAGCAGCCTTCTCCATACTCATCTTCGTAATAAACTTCTTGGTAGGCTACTCCATCCTAACATCTCTTGTACTAGCCGCTAGGTTCGTAGCCATCGTAGGCTCAACCTCACTATTCTTCCTAACAACCTCACCAGACGAGCTGGAGTATGTGATGAAGTGGTTCAGACTACCGCAAGATGTGGTCTTCGCCTTCGTCACAGCGGTCAGATTCGTACCAGTCCTCATGCTAGATGCCATCCAAATCATGGATGCGCAGAAGTCTAGGGGGCTGGAGCTTGAGCGAGGGAACTTCATCAACCGAATCAAGAAGCTAGCACCCATACTAATACCACTAGTAGTAACCGCCGTAATAAGGAGCAGCGAGCTAGCAGAAGCCATGGAGGCGAGAGCATACGGCGCGGTCAAGAACCCAACATCACTATACACCCTAACCCTAAAGAGAAGAGATAAGTTGGTCGGGATACTAAGCGTAGTGATCTTTGCAGCGTTCCTAATATACTTCCTCAGAGGCTAACACAGCGAAACCAACAAAAACAATGTCGGCGAAGTTGTGAAGAAAACTTTTTTAGAGGGTGTGTTGTGGCGAACCCCGTGTGATTCTTGGCTGCCACTGTTGGTGGGGAAGTAAAGAGTAGCATGATAGGACTTCTAACACTTATCACACAGACCGTATCCCAGATTTCAGACGAGGAGATAGGTAGGTTTGTTGAGAAGATAATGGAGCACAGGCAGAGCAAAATACTAGTTATGGGTGCTGGTCGAAGCGGGATGGTCGGCAGAGCCTTCGCACTCAGGCTTCTACACCTAGGCTACCAAGTCTACATACTTGGAGACACACTTGTGCCATCAATAGGTGCCGAGGACCTCGTTATAGCCATCTCAGGCTCAGGCGCAACCAAGCTCGTAGTCACAGCTGCTGAAGCAGCCAAAGCGGTTGGCGCAGAAATCGCGGCTGTAACATCTTTCCCAGACTCCCCGCTAGCCAAGCTAGCGGATCTAAAGGTTATAGTTAAAGGTAGGGTTATGGACCAAAAGCAAAGTAGAGAAGACTACTTCGCACGGCAGATATTGGGGCTACACGAGCCCCTAGCACCCCTAGGCACACTATTCGAGGACTCCTGCATGGTGTTCTTCGACGCTGTAGTTTCTGTGCTGCTTGAGAAGCACAAGCTCAGCGAAGAGGAGATGAGAAACAGGCACGCAAACATCGAGTAAATAGGCGCAACACTGGCTGAAAACATCTATAAATACTGGCGGTAATAGGCTGATGATTGGGTTAGAAGAAGGTGGTGGGCGATGCCGAGGTTCAAGACCACAGCAGAAATCATGAAGATCATAGGCAATAAGAGCCAGATTCGAAAGGCTTAGCCGATTTTGGCTAGCCCGAATGATTTTGGCGTTATTGCCCACGTAGATCACGGCAAAACTACTATGAGCGATAGCCTACTCGCTGCCTGTGGGCTTCTAAGCCCTTCTGTTGCAGGTCAAGCCCTAGCCCTCGACTACATGGATCTTGAGCAGCAGAGGCAGATGACGATCAAAGCGGCTAACGTGACCCTCTACTACGAATACAATAACATACCCTATGTGCTTAACATGATAGACACCCCTGGGCACATTGACTTCACAGGCAGGGTTACGAGGAGCCTGAGGGCTATCGATGGAGCGGTGGTTGTTGTAGATGCCGTTGAGGGTGTTATGACGCAGACCGAAACAGTCACTAGACAGGCGCTTGAGGAGAGGGTTAGGCCGGTGCTCTACATAAATAAGATAGACCGCTTGGTCAAGGAGCTGAGGCTTACACCTGAGCGGATGCAGCAGTGGCTTGCCGGGATAGTGAACGACTTTAACCACCTTATATCCATCTACGCTGAGCCAGAGTATAAGGAGAAGTGGAAGGTGAGCATTCAAGACAATAGCGTAGCCTTCGGCGCAGCCAAGGACAAGTGGGGCTTCAATCTAGAGATAGCGCAGAAGAAGGGTGTGAGGTTCAGCGACATCTACGAAGCATACACAAAAGGAGCAGTCGCTCAGCTCGCAGAAAATTACCCGCTGCACGAAGCCATCTTAAGTATGGTGATAAAGCATCACCCACCACCTGATGTAGCGCAGAAGTATCGTATCCCAAGAATATGGAGAGGCGACCTAGACTCAGAAGTTGGTAAAGCGCTCCTAAACTGCGATGAAAACGGACCAACAGTAATGATGGTTACAAATGTGGTAGTAGATCCTCAAGCGGGTGTGGTAGCAACTGGAAGGCTCTTCTCCGGCACCGTTAGAGATGGCGACAAAGTGTATCTTATAGGCGCTAAGAGGGAGGAGAGGATCCAATCCGTCAACATGTTCATGGGACCTTATAGGGAAATCGTAGGCGAGCTAGGTGCAGGGAACATACCAGCGCTGCTTGGACTTGAGCACGCCAGGGCTGGTGAAACAGTATCATCAATAAAAGACCTCGTCCCATTTGAATCCATAAAGTATGTTTCTGAGCCCGTGGTGACGGTAGCTGTGGAACCTAAGCATCCAAGGGATCTGCCCAAACTCGTTGAAGCGCTCCATAGGCTCAGCATAGAAGACCCTAACCTCGTGGTGAAGATAAACGAGGAAACAGGCGAGATGCTTATGTCTGGTATGGGTGTGCTGCATCTTGAAATAGCTACCACACTGATTCAGCAGCAGGGGCTAGAGATCGTCACATCGAAGCCCCTCATCAACTACAGGGAGACGATACGGAGGGCTGCAGGTCCTGTTATGGCTAAGTCGCCCAATAAGCACAACAAGATCTACATTAGAGTCGCTCCGCTTACAGAAGAGGAGATCGAACTCATAAGGACTGGGAGGATAAATGAGAACCTAGATAGGAAGGAGATCGCAAAGATCCTTAGAGAAAAAGGCTGGGACGCTGAAGAGGCTAGAGGTGTGGTAGCGGTAGATGAGCGTGGTAACCTCCTGCTTGACTTGACTAAGGGTGTGCAGTTCCTCCAAGAGTCTCTGGACTCGATAAGAGCAGGGTTTGTGGATGTGATGATGACAGGCGCACTCGCCCACGAATATACGAGAGGGGTCAAGGTTATTCTGCACCACTTTGTACCGCACGAAGACCCTGCGCACAGAACCTACGCCCAGCTTATGCCAGCTACCAGAAGGGCGATCTTAGGTGCGATCCTCTCAGCAGACCCAGTTCTACTCGAGCCTATGCTTGGTATAGAGGTTAAGTGCCCTGTCGACATGATCGGCGCGGTTGCGAGCGTCATATCATCTAAGCGTGGTAAGACGCTGAATATTATCCAGAAGGAGACGATGGCTATAGTAGAAGGTGAAATACCAGCCGCCGAAACCTTCGACCTATCAGAAGTTATGCGAGGAGCAACCGCAGGAAAAGCCATTTGGAACACCCACTTCAAATGCTGGTCACCAGTCCCAAGCTCCATGATGATGAATGTGATAAAAGAGATCAGAAAGAGGAAGGGGCTGCCAGAAGAGCCGCCTAGAGCAGAGGAGTTCATAGACAAAGAGTAGAAGAAAGATCAACCCAACGCCTCAAGCAGACCCCTAACCACGCCGCCTTTAATACGCTCCGAGGCAAACCGTTTAAACTCAGCAAGCCTACTTCGATCAAACCCACTACGAGCATACTCCTCAGCCTGCAGCGCCATTTCAAACGCATCGACCTCGCGCACAAGCCTCGCTTCGCTACTCTCGCCATCAACCCACTCTCGCCAAGCTTCGAGGTAGAGGGGCTGAATCTGCTCCGGTAGATCTTTTAGGATGCGTACCATAGCCTCCTCTTCCATAGAAGATTTGTCTAAGCCCTCCTTAACCTCATCTGGTGTGAGATCTCCAATAGACGATTCGGCGAGGTCGTGTATGAGCGCTATTCTAACAGCCTTAAGTGTGTCTAGCTTGAGTAGGTCGCTTAGAATCATCGCAGCCAAGCCGACCCTAAAGCTGTGGTCAGCTACGGATTCAGCACCCTTGATGCCTGCTTTAGTTACCCAGCCTCTGCGTGGTATCTGCTTCAGCCTACCCGCTGCTGAAAGAACCTTCAAGATGCCTATCAAAAGGTTTCCCCAGATTCTTTAGCTGATGTATCCAAGATCCTTCTCTGGTTGCGTTTCCGTGGACTTCTTCATCGACTCAAGTATGCTTCTTAGAACCTCACCTTGCTTAGCCCGCTCCTCAAGTGGTGTGAGGTCGATATCGAGCTTTATCACCTTCTTGAGCAGCGAGAGCACGGCGTGTGACGCCTTTGGATCCATGACATAGCCAGAGGTTTCTCCTAGTAGGCAAGCTCCCTCCATCCCCTTGAGCGCAGCTAACCCTATTATCAGCCCGTTCATCCCCGTAATTGTGCCTTCGCTCATAACGAGCGCACCGTTCTGAACGAGAAGCCTAAGCAGGTCTTGATTAGTAGCAGTTCCAAAGACCCTCGGTGACTTCACAAACTGTCCTGTGATGTATGCTGCGAGTGTAAAGACCCTCTTGACACCAAAATCAGCAGCGAAGTCCAGAACCCTGTTGGAGAGCTCGTATTCAGCTTGAGGGTTTATGGGCTGCGCATCTCCAGTGTAGAGAAGCAGATCACCATTCTGCCCCCTCACATAAGATAACTCGTGCTTACTCAGCTCAGCAGAACCATCTGGTCTAATCAAGACCTGAGGAGGGAAGTTGTATGAGTAGATCGTTGCAAGGGGAGAAGATTTGAGCTCGCTCACAAGAAAGTCAAGCGCGATCTTAGCAACATACCCACTCCCAGGTAGACCACAGATCAGCACAGGCTCCTTTAGTATAGGCTTATCCCAGACCTTGATCTGAATGGTCAACGCTGATCACTACCTTATGCGCCCCTCTAACTTATAACCATAGTTGTATCTGTTGAAGCAAAGAGGGTTAAATACCGCCTAAGACAAAGTGGATGGCAGCAGATTGGGCATAACCTACATCGTAGGTAGGGTTAAAGGACCTTTAGGCGAAGAGGAGGTTCGGTTTTTAGTAGACAGCGGAGCGACCTACACCCTATTACCTGAGAAGGTCTGGAAAAGCATAGGGCTCAAGCCGATCAGAGAGCACGACTTCACATTAGCAGATGGAACGATCATCAGAAGGAGCGTATCAGAATGCTACATATCCCTTCCACAGGGCGAATGCCACACACCCGTTGTATTAGGCGAAGCAGACGACCAACCTCTACTAGGCGTCGTCACACTAGAAATATTGGGGCTGGTATTTAACCCATTTAAGAGATCTCTGCAACCTATGAAGATGCTTCTCATCTAAGGCAGAAGACCGCTCATAGCGGCTAATAGGATCAAGAGACTAAGAGCGAGGACCAAGACCCAAGCCCTCTTACTCCAGAGCAAGACCTTGCGGCCATCTAGGGCTGAAAAGGGTAGAAGATTAAATACCGCTATTATAGCGTTCACATAGATACCATATCCTAGTATAAGAGCGAGCCAAGATAGGTTGGGCGGTGTTAGCATCCGTGCAAGATAAAATACGCCTATGAGAACTAGGTTGGTCAACGGACCGCTTAAGGCAACCCTACCTATCACGTCAACCCCAGCTGAGCCTACAATAAACACAGCACCCGGAGCTATTATCTTCAGGGGCGAAACCACGCTTATCGCTGTTAAGAGAGCACCATAGGGCTCGAGCCTAAACTCAGCCCAGAGACCACGCCTCCTAGCTGCTATGCGGTGCGCGACTTCGTGCAGCATAAACGAGGCTAAGAAGACCAAAGCTGTACCAAACATGACCCTTACATCGCTACGCCAACCAGCCAAAGATAACCCAACGAACAGAACAAGCAGCGAAGCCAAAGCGAAATGCTTGGCTTCAGTGGAGCTTAGCCGAGCTAGGTGAAAACCTCCGCCTCTTTTAATCGGAACGTAGTCTACCCTCCTCTCTTTCCTAGCTTCGCTCCAACGCTCTACAGGGGGTCTAGCCAACCAGATCTCTGGGCAGTTGTGGTTTTCTGGAAGCCTATGCTCAGAGCAAAAGGTGCCGCCACAATACCTACACCTATAGGGTAGTGGTTCAACCTTCCCGCAGATTTGGCAAGACAATACTATATCCGCCATTAAGTAGTGAGGAGGCTCTTCTTAAGCGCTGTGCTAAAGGTCCTCCGGTTCGATTAAGGGCACAAACGCGCATTCAGTTACATCTTTAACATCGAACTTATCTGCTGAAATCTTGACGAGCTTCTTAAGCGTCTGTGACCACGAGCCGCCTACGGGTATCAGCAGTATCCCCCCTTGCTTCGTCTGCTTCTTAAGATACTTCGGTATAGTCGAGGCTGCGGCTGTTACTACAACCCGATCATATATCTCATCCTCTGACCTAGGTGGGTAGCCTAGACATCCATCACCCAAAACAACCTTCACCACCCTATCGTAACCAAGAGAGCTGAGGTTGCGTAGAGCGAACTCGGCAAGCTCAGGGATACGCTCAACCGAGACCACAAGTCCCTCCGGACCTACGATCTCAGCCATAAGTGCGGCTGAGTAGCCGCTCCCACAACCCACTTCTAGAACCTTAAGGCCTTTCTTGAGCTCGAGCTCCTCCAGCATAATCGCGACCATATGAGGTGCTGAGATGGTCTGCATCGTTTTACCGAGAGGTAGGGGTGTGTCTAGGTATGCGTTCTCCACCTCATCTGGCCAGACGAACCGCTCCCTCGGCACCTTTAGGAAAGCCGCTTCAACCGCCTCAGACCTTATTAGACCCTCTTCTTTCAGGTTTCTAACAAGCATCTGCCTCTGCTCCTCAAAGGACCTCAATCTACCCAATTCATCCACATCCAGCTAAGAGCCGAACCAGCGTTCAAGCGTTTCAGACGACCTTTCTTCGGCTTCTCTCAGCTTATTCAGAGCGGACCTCACACGATCTTCTGAGAAGCTGTGCTCGCCGCAAAGGAAGTCTATGATGCCCTCCTCATCAACCCTCCCCCATTTAACCTCGATCTTGGAAGTGACCCTAGGGTTCAGAAAGATCGACCTAATCGCCTCATACTCTACTTCAGCCAAAGCATCCTTGATCTCAGGTATGTTTTCAAGCCTACCATACTGCTTAATATACTTCAGCGCCTTGGCTGGACCAATACCCTTGAAACCGTCTGGATTGAAGTCTGTGCCCACAAGTATGCCTAGGTCTATGAGCTGCTCCCTAGTCAAGCCGAGCTCGCTCAAAACACTTTGAAGCGTGATCTCTTCAGGCTCGATCTCGATGTAGACAGGCTTATTCGGAAGCTTCCTCCTACCAGAGATCGTTACATTCCTAACAAGACGTGGTGCACCGAACAGGAGTGAGTCATAGTCTTGGCTCGCTGTATGTGTGGCAACACCTATCTTAGTTAGGTGTGCTGCTGTTGCTTCGCCCTCAGAAGGAGCCTCAACCCAAGGTATGCCCATCAGATTAAGAAGCGTCTTGGTATCCTCTACCATATAGTCTTTAATGATTGAGGTCAGTTGAGCATACCTTCTCGCAGCCTCATAATCGCCCCTAGCAACAGCCTCAGCATACTTAAGAGCAGCCTCCTCCTTAACACGCCTCCTACGCGCTATCTCAGCAGCCTTAAGGCTTGGGGGCTGACCGTCTAAGATGTAAATCGGCTTGATACCTAAGGATAGTAGGTTCACGTTGCGGTAGAAGAGCCCACTAAGGTGGCTAGTCACCCTTCCGCTCCTATCTCTAAGCGGCTCACCTTGCTCACCGCGTATCACAGCTAAGAACTGGTAGAGGGCGTTATACGCATCTACCGCAAGTATGCAGCCTCGAAGCTCCTCGAGCTTAAGCCTCTTTTTTGGCACTATATCGCCTAAGTCTACTCCCATACCTCTCTAAGATAGGGTCTGGATAGATTTATCTTTGGCTCTAACGTTCTTGTATGTAGTTGGTAGGCTGGCGCTGTGAGAACTGCAACTATCTACATATATCGACCAGCATATCTGAGCGCATACCTTCTAGATGCCCAGTCTGCGGCTCAAAAAGACTCAAGATACACAACGAAGATATACCGCACACAAACCTAAGCAACTACATAAGAAGGCTCTCCCGGTTAAAGCTGCTAAAAGCAGATGAAAGCGAAGAGGAGAGAAGGAAACTGAGAGAGGAAGGCATACACGTGCTTGTAGAAGACGAGAGCAGAGGTGAGCTAAAAGAGTATCTGACAAAAGAAGAAGCGGCAAGATATTTGAAGATGGTTAGAGAATACGATGCTGCCCTCGCTGTCTTGGGAGGGGCGGTGGTAATAGTGGAGAAGAACTCAAAGATCCGAGGGTTTGTTGGCATAAGCGCTGCGAAGCTGCACGAGTTATTTGAGGCTGCTGGACGCTAACCTACTCTGGCTGATACGGCTCTATGGCCTCGATCCTCCTCTTATCCTTACCGACCCAAGTTACACTTATTAAACCAAGTATCTCGAGCTTCAGCAAGATCCTGTTAAGTGTAGACATAGTCACCTCGAACCCACTTTTGGTTAGATCATTCAGCAGATCAACGTCTGTAAGATTCCTTGCTTGTTTGATCTTTTCATAAACGACGTTCTTGAGTAGAGGCTTCAACTCAGACTCCTCTATTTAGCCCCTTAAAATAGAGTCGAGCAGCACTATTTAAGTGTAGAAGGTCTTCGAGGCGCCTCCTACCTTACTGTTAAGCACTTGATTCAAAGAGTTGTACCACGATTCAACCTCCTTCGTTATAGATGGTCTGACCTTATTTAAAGCGTGCTGGAAGTCAATCAACCTAACTACGGTTGACTCATCACCTGTCCTTAATGCGTGGAGACCAGCCTCCCTGACCAGCGCCTGTAGGTCTGCGCCCGAATAACCTTGTGTCTGTTTGGCAATTTCCTCTAACTTAACATCCTCGGCTAGAGGCATCTTAGCCGTGAGTATACGTAGCACCTCCAATCTACTTGCTTCATCTGGTGGGGGGACATAAACCAAAAGGTCAAGCCTACCCGGTCTTATAAGTGATGGATCTATTAGGTCTGGTCTATTGGTAGCTGCAACAACAAACACTCCAAAAGTGTTCCTCACGTTGTCCATCTCTGTCAGAAGCTGACTCAAGATCTTCTCTGATGCGTAATATTCATCCAAAGACGACCTTGATCTAGCAATAGAATCCACTTCGTCAAAGAAGAGTATGCAGGGCGAAGAGAGCTTGGCTTTACGGAAGATATCCCGAATAGCCTTCTCAGACTCACCAACCCACTTGGACAACACCTCAGGGCCACGTATGGTGATAAGATTGGCACCACTCTCATAAGCCAAGGCGTGCGCCAGCATCGTCTTCCCACAGCCCGACGGACCGTACAGCAATACACCTGAGGCAGGGGTTATCCCGAGCTTCTTGAACCGCTCTGGGTGTTTGATAGCCCATATCACGTTTTCTGTCAAGGTATGTTTCACCTTATCCAACCCACCTATGTCGCTCCATCTGATCTTAGGCGACTCAACATAGAACTCCCTCATAGCGCTAGGCACTATCTGGTTCATCGCCTCTCTAAAATCAGAGAGCGTCACAACCATCTTATCAAGGATCTCAGGCGGAACCCTCTTGCTCTCAAGATCTATATCTGGGATGTATCTACGCAGCGCAAGGAGCGCCGCCTCTTGGCAGAGTGCACGTATATCAGCACCCGTGTAACCGTGAAGCGAGGCGGCAAGAGCCCCCAAATCCACATCATCAGCCAGAGGCATGCCCCTAGTGTGAATCTGTAGTATTTCAAGCCGTGCTTCTTGATTAGGTACGCCTATCTCGATTTCCCTATCAAATCTACCGGGTCTGCGTAGCGCAGGGTCTAGTGATTCAGGCCGGTTGGTTGCGCCGATTACTATGACTGAGCGCCTCTCCGATATGCCATCCATGAGAGACAGGAGCTGCGCGACTACACGCTTCTCTACATCGCCTATAACCTCTTCTCTCTTTGGGGCTATAGCATCTATCTCATCGATGAAGATTATACTCGGCGCGTTTTCAGACGCCTCCTTAAAGATCTCACGCAACCTAGCTTCACTCTCCCCATAATACTTATTCATAATCTCAGGCCCGCTTATACTAAAGAAGCAAGCCTCACACTCATTAGCCAACGCTCTAGCGAGCAGAGTCTTACCACAGCCAGGCGGACCATACAGCAGCACACCAGAAGGAGGCTCGATGCCCAAGCGTCTAAAGACTTCAGGGTGTTTAAGGGGCAGCTCCACGATCTCTCTTAAACGTTTGATCTCCTTGCTCAAACCACCTATATCATCAAAAGTAACACCAGACACCCCGCCTGCAACCTTGGTTGAGTCGAGGTATATCTCCACAGACGACGCGTCATCAAGCACGACAAACCCCTTAGGATTCGTCTCTATGACTTTGAAGGTGACAGAGTTGCCTAGTATCATAATGCTAACATTCTGCCCCTCTACTAGGGGCATACCCTTGAGCCGGCTCTTAATGAACTCGGAGAAAGCTTCATCGACCACAAGCTTAGCGTCAGTAGGAGCGAGCTTAACAGATCTGGCGACTTTGGTCTGAGCCCTTCTTACTATAGCGTAATCGTTAAGCGAAAGCCCAGCGTTTCTCCTTGTCAACCAATCCAGCCGGATTATCTGACTATCCTGCTCTTCTTCATCGAGCGACCAGGCTATTGCAGCGGTGCTCTGCTTACCCACTATCTCCACTACATCACCATCCTTTATGCCCAGCATATTCATGACGAGCGGTGGTAGTCTTGCTCTGCATTTAGCAACATCTCTATGCTTCGCCTCAACGACCTTGAGCCTTATAGCATCTAGGCCTCTTGATCGCCCCAACTTCAGGTACCTATCTACTGCATCCAGCCGTCTTAAGATAAGCTTTATCGTCTTAGAGCGAAGTTGAAAAGCGGCTTACGCCTATAACATCAACTTGGCTTACGTGTTCCACCTCTTTGATCAATGACTCAAGCTTATCCAGAATACCCTCTTCCTCTGTAACCTTCACATCTAGTATTAGAGCTGAGAGCCCGAAAGCGATAGGCTCCTGAGTCCGTCTTAGAAGAGTAGAGCCTTGAGGGAGCTTACGGTCGATCTGCTCGGCAAGCTCGTCCAAAGGCACAGAAACATCGTCAGGAAGCACCTTTAATCTGACAAGCACACTACCCAATCGAGTAAACCCCCTACGGTCCTTCGAAACCGCATTTTATGCATCTATATGGTCTGAAGAAGACTCTACACTTCTCGCATCGCCAGATTAAGACCTCACCGCAGTCCGGGCAGTAGAACTTCACCGCTTCTTCACTAGGGGTTATAGGTTTATTGCAGGATGTGCAGATTGGTAGCTGTATCTGAGACATACCTGCCTTCCTCAACCATACAAGCCTTATAGTAAATATACTTTTGGTTTGAGAACTCTCTTCAGCTAGAATTAAGATGTATAAAATGCCCTAATTATCTTCCATTTTTAGCGCAGAGGCGCCTTTGAGCACACTTTAGTTGCTGATTAGTAACAAGGGTTGCGTAATATTACAATAGCAAGGTTTTAATCTTAAAGCACGGTAGCTGCAAACAATGTCACAAAACTACTGCCCCGAATGCGGCGGAGCGATGACATATGAGACGTCAACTAAAAGGTATATCTGCACAAGCTGCGGACTTTACTTAACGAAGGAAGAGATTCTGGATCTTAAAGAGAAGCGGCGACAAGAACTCTCTGAGAAGAAAAAAAGGAAGCAGGAAAGAGACGAGTATCTTGAATGGTGGTTGTCGAAGAAGAAGTAAACTAGCTCCGCTTCCTCGGAGAAATTAGCGAAAAGAGTTGGTGTCTAACGAGGCTTCGGTAGATAAAAGAATCTTAATGATGTCAGCATCGACTTTCATCATTATGCTAGGTGCAGGTATAGTTGTACCTATCTTACCTAAGTATGCCGAAAGTTTCGGAGCATCTTATATGTACATTGGTTTCACCATTTCAGCCTTCGGCTTAGCTAGAATCATTACCGATATCCCGTCCGGAACACTTTCAGATAGAGTGGGTAGAAGAGCTAGTCTACTCATCGGCACAATCCTATTCGTAGCAACCGGTCTACTAGCTGCCTACGCCACAAGCATAGAATATCTTATTGCAGCAAGGTTCCTTCAGGGCGTAGGTGCGGCTATATACACAACCTCAGCCTTAGCTTATGTAGCAGACATCCTACCTTCAAGTGGGAAAGGAAGGTACTTAGGCTACTACCAGAGTAGCTTCTTCTTAGGCTCAGCATTCGGACCAACACTCGGAGGCTTATTGGCGAGTGTAGGAGGGCTTAGGCTCCCTTTCCTCACACTTTCAGCAATATCTTTAGTGAGCGCTCTAGCAACCTATATGGGCATTACAACACCCACCTCTGCGAAAGACGTGGTATATAGGCGGGGAAGCGTCCTATCGATCATAACCGCGACCTTGCGTAGTAGAGCTATGATCGTTTCTTGTGTAGCCGCTGCTACTACTTTTATCTTATCTACAGCGATCAGGTTTACTCTTTTACCAATCTACTCTGAGAAGGCTCTTAATTTAAGTGAAGTCGAGATTGGATGGGTCTTAACCCTAATAGCGTTGGTGAATTTTCTCATGATGAGAAGATCAGGCTCAGTAGCAGATAAACTCGGAGCGGGGCCGACGATGATCTACGGCTTTATCCTATCAGGTTTAACAACGGCCCTTTACCCCTTCTCCTTTAACCTACCGGTTCTCCTTGCAATATCTGCTTGGTTTGGTGTCGCAACAAGCCTAATTATGCCAGCTCAAGTCAGCTTGGCTGTTGAATCCTCTGATCCTAAGCATCGGGGTCTATCTATGGGGATCTACAGGATCTTCTCTGACATCGGGCTTATCATCGGACCGCTGCTTTCAGGACTCTTAATAGAATATTTGCCAATCGCTTACGCCTTCTACTTCATCGCTGGCCTATGCTTCTTCATCTCCTTATTCATCTACTTGTTGCAAAGGAGTGCTTGATTCGATTCACTTATTGAAGATTACCTACATCCTTATCACATTCATCTCTTTAAGCCTTTGAAGTATCTGCTGCACCGTCTCCTCACGCATATTAAGCCTATCTGAGAGAACCCTTGCTGCCCAAATGTTACTGTTAAGGATGTGGTAAGCGACGATTCTCTCCTTCAGAGATAGGGGTTTCCCCTGTATGATTTCTTTAGCCACTCTTATGACACTGCACCTCAGCTGGAGAAGCGCCGCCTTCTCTTTTTCCAACTCATCCAGCCTTCGGTCTATATCTGCCACCAGCTCAGCGTATTCGTTGATTTCGCTTCTTTGACTTCTTTTCGCAAGGAGTGTGTCAAAGCGCTGCTCAAACTCTTCAAGCAGCTCATTCTTCTTAGGGTAGCGGATGTTCTGAAACGTTATGATCTGCTCTGTATAGAGATCGGGGGAGAATTCTATGCTGAGAGATACGCTCTTAGCCAACTCGTAGACCCTCCTATCAGGACCGTATGGGCTCGAGGCTCTTGTCGCTTCAACTATTTCAGCAGCCTCCATGACCTTCAGATGCTTCGTTACAAGCTGCTGGTTTATTCCGAGGTCGCTAGAGAGCTCAAGCGGGTAGCTTGGTTCGTGTGCTAGCCTCCTTATTATCTTCCTTCTAATAGGGTTTTCCACCACATTTAGGACTTGGTCAAGCGCTACTTGCTGGTTCATTTGCAGATTAGAGTATGGTAGAGCAACATTTAAATAGTTTACTACCGGAGGTTGTATACCAGGTGATGTATATGGCGGCAACAGCTATTCCTGCAGTAACACAAACCGGGCAACCTGTTCTCATACTGAAGGAGGGCAGCACCGAAACCAGAGGACGAGCTGCGCAGCGTAACAATATCTTGGCTGCTAAGTTGATAGCTGAGATCGTCAAGAGCTCGCTCGGTCCACGTGGTATGGACAAGATGCTAGTCGACTCACTTGGAGACGTGACCATAACGAACGACGGCGCCACTATGCTGAAGGAAATTGATGTTCAGCACCCCGCTGCTAAGATGCTCGTTGAAGTCGCTAAGGCTACCGACAATGAGGTTGGTGATGGCACAACTTCTGCCGTTGTGTTGGCTGGCGCGTTGCTAGAAAGGGCTGAGGAGCTCATAGCGAGAGATGTGCACCCCACACTTATCGTAGACGGATACAGAAAAGCCGCAGCAAAGGCGCTAGAGGTGCTTCAAAACATCAGCATAAAGATCTCACCAGAAGACAGAGAGTGGCTCATTAAGGTGGCTAAAACAAGTATGCAGAGCAAACTGGTCGCAAAGGAAGCAGTCGATCTAGCTAACCTAGTGGTCGAAGCCGTGCTTGCCGTGGCTGAGAAGACACCAACAGGCTACAAGGTTGATGCGGATAACATCAAGGTGGACAAGAAGCCAGGTGGCTCACTCAAAGACACGAGGTTGATTAAGGGTGTTGTGTTGGATAAGGAGGTTGTGCACGCTGGGATGCCTAAGCGGGTTGAGAACGCAAAGATAGCGCTCATAAACGCACCCTTTGAGATAGAGAAGACCGAGTTCGATGCGAAGCTGAACATCACAGACCCCACTATGATGAAGAAGTTCTTGGACGAAGAAAACGCGCTGCTAAAGAGCATGGTGGACAAAGTCGTAGCCACAGGCGCCAATGTTGTTATATGCCAGAAGGGTATCGACGACGTCGCCCAGCATTATCTCGCGAAGGCAGGTGTGCTCGCTGTAAGGCGCGTAAAGGAGAGCGATATGACAAAGCTCGCCAAAGCTACCGGAGGCAGGGTTGTAACCAACTTTGACGACTTAACGGAAAAAGACTTGGGCTACGCTGACCTGGTTGAGGAGAGGAAGATCGAGGAGGATAAGTGGGTCTTTGTCGAGGGCTGCAAGAACCCCAAGGCGGTCAGCATATTGATAAGAGGTGGCTCTCAGAGGGTTGTGGATGAAGCTGAGAGGAGCATACACGACGCAATCATGGTGACCAAAGACGTCATAGAGAAACCAGCAGTTGTAGTGGGAGGAGGTGCGGCTGAAGTTGAAGTCGCACACCAAGTCCTCAAGTGGGCTGAAACGCTCTCTGGTAGGGAGCAGCTGGCAGCCCAGAAGTTCGCAGAAGCATTAGAGAGCCTCGCAATAACGCTTGCGGAAAATGCAGGTATGGATCCGATAGATGTGCAAGTCGAGCTAAGGGCTAAGCACGCAGAGGGTCAGAAGTGGTTCGGAGTTGACGTTAAGGAGGGTAAGTTAGCAGATATGTATAACAAGGAGGTCTTCGACCCGCTCGTTGTAAAGGAGCAGATCATAAAGGCGGCTACCGATGCTGCCAGCATGATTCTGCGTGTCGACGATGTTATTGCTGCGGGTAAGATGAAGGAAACCAAACCGCCTAAGCCGAGCGAAGAAGGCGGTGGTGGAGAGGAGTAAAAGGGGAGGTGGATGAGTATGGCGGCTGGTCAACCCATACTCATACTGAAGGAGGGCAGCAGCGAAGCCAAAGGCAGAGAAGCGCAGCGTAACAATATCTTGGCTGCTAAGTTGATAGCTGAGATCGTCAAGAGCTCGCTTGGTCCACGTGGTATGGACAAGATGCTCGTAGACTCGTTAGGAGATGTCACGATTACGAACGACGGTGCGACCATACTTAAGGAGATCGATGTTCAGCACCCCGCTGCTAAGATGCTCGTTGAAGTCGCTAAGGCTACCGACAATGAGGTTGGTGATGGCACAACTTCCGCTGTAGTCTTGGCTGGTGCGCTTCTTGAGAAGGCTGAGGAGCTTATAGCGAAGGATGTGCACCCGACGCTCATCGTAGACGGATATAGGGCTGCTGCTGAGAAGGCACTCGAGATACTTGACAAGATCGCCATAAAGATAGACCCGTTGGATAGAACGTGGCTTGAAAAGATCGCTACCACAAGCATGCTCACAAAGATGGTCTCCGAAGAGAGCAGGTACCTAGCGAACCTCGTAGTAGATGCTGTCCTAACCGTAGTCGAAAAGACACCAACAGGCTACAAGGTTGATGCGGATAACATCAAGGTTGAGAAGAAGCCGGGCGGCGCTCTTAGCGACACGAGGTTGATTAAGGGTGTTGTGTTGGATAAGGAGGTTGTGCACGCTGGGATGCCTAAGCGGGTTGAGAACGCAAAGATAGCGCTCATAAACGCACCGCTCGAAATAGAGAAGCCCGAGTATAGCGCCGAAATCAGAATAAGTGATCCCTCTCAGATCAAGAAGTTCCTAGACGAAGAGACCGCGATTCTTAAGGGGATGGTTGACAAGATCAAAGATATCGGTGCGAATGTCGTCATTTGCCAAAAGGGTATCGATGATGTTGCTCAGCACTTCCTTGCGAAGGCCGGTATACTTGCAGTGAGGCGTGTAAAGGAGAGCGACATGACAAAACTCGCTAAGGCTACTGGAGGTAGAGTAGTAACAAACCTCGACGATCTAACACCAAACGACCTAGGCTATGCTGAGCTGGTTGAGGAGAGGAAGGTTGAGGAGGATAAGTGGGTCTTTGTCGAGGGCTGCAAGAACCCCAAGGCTGTGACCATCTTAATCCGAGGCGGCTCTCAGAGGGTTGTGGACGAAGCTGAGAGGAGCATACACGACGCAATCATGGTGACCAAAGACGTCATAGAGAAACCAGCCTTGGTCGCGGGCGGCGGAGCACCAGAGGCTCAGCTGGCATACGAAATCAGAGAGTGGGCGAATAAGCTTTCTGGTAGGGAGCAGCTAGCAGCCCAGAAGTTCGCAGAAGCATTAGAAAGCATCCCTCTAACGCTGGCTGAAAACGCAGGTATGGACACTATAGACACACAAGTTGAGCTGAGAGCAAAGCATGGAGAAGGCAAGATCTGGTATGGCATAAGCGTCATGGATGGCGGCGTAGCAGACATCTACGAGAAGGGGGTCTTCGAACCAGTCAAGGTAAAGGAGCAGATCATAAAGTCAGCTACCGATGCTGCCAGCATGATACTACGTATCGACGATGTTATTGCTGCGGGTAAGATGAAGGAAACCAAACCGCCTAAGCCAGGCGAAGAAGGCGGTGGCGGAGAAGAGTTCTAGCCCCACCTCATTATTCTAAACCCTACCTTTTTATTTATTCAAGCCAAACCGTTTTGTTCTGGAAGGGTGTTCGGAAACCCTTCTGAGGTTGTGCATCCGGATACCCTAGGTAGATGAAGCCTAGCAGATATTCTCGATCACTTAAGCCGAAGAAATCCTTAACCTTCTTCCGATAAGCAGCTTTACCTGTCCTCAGGATCGCACCCAACCCTGGTGCGTGAGCCGCCAACAGCATATTCTGAATGGCTGCGGAGGTTGCGACGATCTCCTCTAACTCGATCACATTCGGATCTTGCTTTGGCGAAGCCGCAACCGCTATTATCACAGGTGCTCTTAGTGGCCTCTGCTTCTCCGCATCGATCTTAACCCTACTTTCCTGAGAGTTTGGATCAGCCAGCTCTTCCGCTAGAGCCTGTGCCATGACCTCGCCTAGCTTCTCTCTAGCTCGACCTGTTAGGACGAAGAATCTCCAAGGCTCTGTGAGGTGGTGGGTCGGAGCCCACGTTCCAGCATCAAGAATCTTTTCAATAAGCTCCCTTGGTGGGGGATCGGGTTTAAACCGGCTTATACTTCTTCTCGTCTTTATGGCTTCAAACACATCCAACTGAGTCACCGAATCTTTTATAGCGATTCCTTAAGATATAAGAATATAGCCTACTTGATTGAGCGTTGAGCCTGCTTGCTCTTAATGTATTCGGTTATCACCTTCTTCTGCGCCCTCCTAAGCAGCTCTGATAAAGTGGGTGGGGACAGCTTGAGCATAGAAGCCAATGAGTGCAGATCTATTCTCCTCGGTTGATCAAAGTAACCCAGCTCGTAAGCCAAGAGCAGAACCTCCTCCTGCCTCTTTGTCAACATATTCGGGGTTCTGGCACGCTCTATCTTCTTAAGGGCAAATCTAACACCCTGCCTCTCAAGCTGATTCAGCAGTTTCTTAATAGAGGATTTATTCCCAAGCATCAGCCAACTTATAGTGCCGTCTCGATTTAAAGTAGATGAAATTAAGAAGCAGCCTGACGACGCTAGAACCCTACAGGCTGAACAGGTATGTGATATAAGCGAACCTGTGATCCTACCATCCTTTACACCTATAACTTCAAGCCCCCTTATACTAGGGTCAGACTTAAGTTCCTTAAGAACAGCCTCCACCTGATCCTCTGGTACAAGTATCTCGAAGAGCTCTTGAACAGCACCGCCCCTCTTAACTGGCTTACAGTCTAAGATCTTCACCACAGCCTGGTACTTCGGTGAAATATTATGTATCCAAGCCCTCTGAGGCGTTATCGAAAGTTCGACTTCGAACATTCCCCTAACATATTAGCGGGAGAGCGGCATATAATAGCATATCTAGTATATGCCTAAAAGCTTAGGCGCAACACTTTACTACATCTTTCATCCAATGAGAGAATAGAGCGTAGATGAAGCATACACAAAGAGACGACCCAATAACGATACTTATGGAAGAGCATAGGGTAATAGAAAGGGCCATACGCCTACTTCAGAAAGTAGCCGAAAGGATCGATGCTGGTAGAGATGTTGAGGCTACTGTGCTTGCTGACTTGGTAGATTTTGTCCGCAACTTTGCCGACCGATGCCACCACGGTAAAGAAGAGAAGATACTCTTTCAAACATTCGCTGAAAAAGGCATACCAGTTGAAGGAGGCCCTATTGGCGTTATGCTTTTCGAGCACGAGGAGGGTAGGAGAGCTGCTAGAGCGATGGCTGAGGCAGCGTCAAAGATTAAAGACGGAGATCGGTCGAAGCGGAAGGACTTCTCTGAGAACGCAAAGAGCTACGCGCAGCTACTAACCCAACATATCTACAAAGAGGATAACATACTGTACCCTATGGGAGGGAGACTACTCTCTGAAGACGAGAAAGAAGGGCTACTAAGAAGATTTGAGGTGGTTGAGAAGGAAGAGATGGGCGAAGGCGTACACGAAAAATACATCAACCTAATAAAGGAACTCGAGCGCAGACTCAGCCAATAGGTTTCTGACAGCTACCTTTAATTTCCTATTTTGAATAGCCTCTAATATGCCCAAGATCAGAACACCAGCGCT
This sequence comes from Nitrososphaerota archaeon, assembly GCA_011605775.1. Classification (NCBI taxonomy): domain Archaea; kingdom Thermoproteati; phylum Nitrososphaerota; species Nitrososphaerota archaeon. The sequence goes on from JAAOZN010000092.1 coordinate 43,667, forward strand.
CATAATAAACTTCAAGAACTATTTGGAGGCTGCTGGAGAAGGGGCGCTTAGACTAGCAAAGGTGGCTGAAGAAGTTGCATCGGAGACTGGGGCATCTATAGTTGTCTGCCCGCCTCTGCCTAACCTCTCTCAAGTCTGCGCCTCGGTTAAGATCCCTGTGTTCGCTCAACATACCGATCCAGATAAAGCGGGTAGCACCACAGGCGCCATCGTAGCGGAAGTGATCAAAGCAGCAGGAGCCAAGGGCTCGATCTTGAACCACAGCGAGAAGAGGCTAGACGCAAACAAGATTGCATCTACGATAAAGAGGCTAAGCGAAGTTGGATTAGCCACTATACTCTGCGCTAGAGAGCCGTCTGAAGTCTCTCTTTATGCAGAGTTTTCACCAGATTACATCGCTATAGAGCCGCCGGAGCTCATAGGGTCTGGCGTGGCTGTTTCGAGGGCTAAACCCGAGGTGATAACGGAGTCTGTCAAAGCAGCAGCAAAGAATCCATATGTCGAGATCATATGTGGCGCCGGTATAGTTGATGGCAAAGACGTCGAAGCAGCTCTGAGGCTTGGGGTATGCGGCGTGCTGGTAGCAAGCGGCATAGTCAAAGCGCCTGATTGGAGAAGCAAGATCCTAGAGATGTGTAAAGCGATGACCGAATAGATGTTAAAAGACGTAGATCATCGACTATTATGCTAAGTGTTGTTACGAGAAGTTCCGGTGCAGCCTTATTTCAAACCGAACTTTAGCCGTTCTTAAAGTTTTGGCATGAGTGGGATTTGCAGGTAGAGCAGGGCTAAGGCTATGAAGAAGGTGAGGAGGGAGATAGGTAAGCCTAGGAGAATCCATCCGACCATTGAAAACGTACCATACCCCCTTCTCTCTACAAAGCCAGCTGCGACGATGTTCGCAGTAGATCCTATGACCGTCGCGTTGCCGAAGTAGGTTCCAGCTACCAGCATAGCCCACCAAATTGGGTAGCTCTGTATTCCAGTTGCGGCTATCGATTGGACTATTGGGATCAAAGTCGCTACTGCTAACACGTTGTCCATAAATGCTGTAAGGATACCTGTTACTCCGCTTATTAGGAGTATAGCGTAGAGGAGGTTGCTCCCAACAACTTGAAGGAGTCCGTCCGCTATCAAATCAGTCACACCAGTATATTTTAAAGTACCTACACTGGAGAATAGAAGTATGAAGTAGAGAAGGGTCCACCAATCCACTCTTCTCTCTACTAGATCACGAGCTTTTTGGCGATGTAGGAAGAGAGAGATGCCTGCTCCGATCAAGGGAATGGCGAGCAACAGGAGGTTTTTAGGCAAGTGAAGCATCTCCTCTACGTTATGGTGCAGGATTAAGCCAGCGAGCACACCAACGAACACTAGTAACGGAGCGATAAGCTTCCTTGTGAACTTCACCTCTCTTTCTCCGTTGTTAGAATGGTTTAAAGCCATCACCTTTGATAACCCACCGATTTTGCTAAGAAAGGGTAGCCCAACCAGCGTTATTACAGCAGCATTTAGTAGGCCAATCAAGAAGACCCACCTAATAAAGTCCACAAAGGTGAGTCCAGCTCTAAAAGCTATCATCACTCCGATGGGGTTCCCCACAGGAAGCATGCTACTGCCCACGTTAGTAGTAAACACCAGAAACAGGATGAAGGGTAGCATCTTGCTCCTTTCAACTCTATAAGCGTCGAGAACCCTTAGCATGATCGCCATCATAAAGAGAATGGAGGTGACTTCATCCACTAAAGCAGCCATAACTGCACCAAACATCAAGATTATGCCTACTAAGGCTACTGGCCTACGATAGAAGGGCTTCGTCAAGGCACCTACAAGCCATTCAAAGAAGCCTTTCTCCTCAAGATACCCTATGACGGTCATCATCCCAACTAAGAAGAGAATAAGGTCTAACTGAGCAAACTCTATCAGATGTGGTATATCTAGCACCTGAAATATCAAAAGGAGCGCCACACCGGCCAATGCAAAGGCGTTGCGAAAAGGCCAATAAAATAGCGAGCCAGCAATAAAGCTGACGAATATCGTTAAAGAAATTATTTGCTTGAAACCAAGCCCAAGAATAGTGCACAATAACAAAACACATATGACTATCGCAAGATACCCAATTACGCCAGCAAATCTCTTCAACATATTCTCACGACACACCATCATCCAAAGCTAGAGAGCACTTAGGCTGGGGATCATTTGCTGGAAAGTTGGTTGTACTGTTTACAGAAGTAGCGTATTTCAACACTTCTTCCTCATTTTCGATTTTATGTTTTCTAAAACTTTCTCCGGCATCCACATTTATGTCAATTCTCATTCAGCTCACGCCCAATTATTTCTTCTTAGGATTTGAACCTTGCCTCTTGTTTCCTTCTTAACTCCTCCGCTTCTACAAGGGTGATGAATCCGAACTTTATAAGGGCTCTCTTCGGAAATGCTTGAAACACCTTCCACACCTCAGCATAAGCTACCGTTCCCAAGATGACGTAGCCTCCTCGACAACTTCCACCAGAGTGTGGCTGGGATCATCTTTATGGCAACGGTCTTGGGTACTCTTATGTTCTGGAGGTTCAGACTCGCGATAGCATTCGCAGGAATAGGCGCCCTCCTCGCTACCCAAACAATAGACATAGAGCACGCGATCACTTTTATGAGCGTTGATGTCATAACATTTCTAGCTTCAATGATGATACTCGTCGAAATAGCAAAGCAGGGTGGATTCTTTAAGTGGTTCCTCCACAGGCTCCTTGCTGCCGCGAGGTACGATCCGGTGAAGGTCATGATCGGTTTACTTGCGATATCGACCCTCATGGCTGCTATGGTTGACGAGGTGACCTCAATCATATTCATCACGGCGATAGTCTTCGAGTACTGCCGGCGCTTTAAACTTGATCCAGTACCGTTCGTCATATCCACAGTCCTAGCGACAAACATAGGGTCCTCGGCGACGATGCTCGGGAACCCTATAGGGATCCTGATAGGCTGAGGGCGGGCCTCACGTTCGAGGACTTCCTCCTCTACGCTACACCGGTGGCAGCCCTCTCGCTTGTCGTCATAATAGCCCTCTGCACATTCTGGTACAGAAAAATGCTCAAGGAAGCGGAGGCAAAAGTGATGGTGACGGGCGACATGGATCTTGAATCTGGTGATTTGAATATGAGAGAAGCTGAGCGGGGCGCTTCTCCTAGCCACTGTATTTATGATCGCTATTCATTACAGGATCGAACTCCTCCTAAACGTTGAAAAGTCAACATTCCTCCTTGTCGCTGCCTATGCTGGCGCTGCGGTTGGGCTTATCTGGAGGAGGAGAGAGGCGCGCTTGATAGTGGATAGGGGGGTGGACTGGTGGACACTAGTGTTCTCCATGTTTCTATTCGCCAAGGCTGGGGCTCTTAAATACACCGGATTGACGGATACGCTTGCCTCTGGAATAGCGTCGATCGCCTCATCCCAGCACCAGATACAATCTTTCAGCCTCTGGTTCAGCGGGTTCGCTTCCTCGGTTCTCGACAACGTCGTCCTCGTCGCAGCCATAATCCCTGTAGTTCAGAGCCTCGGTGCCTTGGGCTTCACCACAGCACCCCTTTGGTGGGCACTCCACTTCGGGGGAACATATGGAGGTAACATCACCGTGATAGGTAGCACAGCCAACATCGTCGCACTCGGTATGTTGGAGAAAGAGTTCGGTTACTACATGAAGTTCTTCAAGTGGCTTCCAATAGGGCTGCTAGGAGGTGTTCTGCCGATGCTTGTTGCACAGGCGTGGCTAATGGGCGTCTTCCATTGAAGTAAGAGAATGAAAAGAAAAATAGAGGGTTTGGGTTAGTCGTGTGAGTGTTTGGCAGGTGGATTTAGAAGAGGGACGGGAAGTCTGTAGTAAAGGAAGAATTTGAAACAAGCATACTATTGCCCGAAACTTTAGAAAGATTAGGGGTAAGAAAGGACTTATTGCTTCAAAATCACGTCTAAAGAAGTGCTTCCTAATCTTTAGAAGAGCGTAGAGGACTGTTAGGGAAGAGCGTAAGAACAAACTTTAACTTTCTTTGAATGCTAAGAGATATTGCAGAAAATTTTTTAAACGGGTTTAGCGTGACGATTGGTGAATTGGAAGCCGCACCTAACCCTTTCCAATCAGCGCTGAAGCAGTTGGATATAGCTGCAGACCTCTTAAAGATGGATCCTGACATATATCAGATGCTCAAAGAGCCGAAGAGAGTGGTTACGGTTGCTGTGCCTGTGCGTATGGATAGCGGGGAAATAGCAACATATGTTGGCTACAGGGTTCAGCATAATGATGCGAGAGGTCCCTATAAGGGCGGCATAAGATATCATCCTGAAGTCTCGTTGGATGAGGTTAAGGCATTAGCGTTCTGGATGACTTGGAAGTGTGGTGTAGTGGATATACCGTTTGGCGGCGCGAAAGGTGGTGTTGTCTGCAACCCGAAGGAGATGTCACGTGGAGAAAAAGAAAGGTTGACTAGAAGATACACAAGCATGATAGCACCTATTATGGGACCCTACATAGACATCCCAGCACCAGACGTCTACACCGACGCTCAGACAATGGCTTGGATCATGGATACCTACAGCCAGCTCGCAGGTCGCCCTGAACCTGCGTGCGTCACCGGTAAACCTGTTGGTTTAGGCGGCTCAGAGGGTAGGGCAGAGGCAACCGGATTGGGTGCAGCCATATGTGCGCGTGAGGCTGCCAAGATCTTGGGTCTTGAGCTTAGAGATGTTACGGTTGCGATTCAAGGGTTCGGTAACGTAGGTTCTCACGCAGCCTTTGCCTTAGCTGAGATGGGTTGTAAAATAGTTGCGTTGAGCGATTCACGTGGCGGTATATTTTCACGAAAGGGGATAAATCCGCTCGCAGCCTTAAGATATAAGGAGAAGACAGGCAGCGTAGTTGGCTTATCAGGTTGTGAAGAAATAACTAATGAAGAGATCTTAGAGCTTGAATGTGACATTCTGCTACCAGCTGCCTTGGAGAACGTTATCACATCCTCTAATGCGAGCAGAATCAAGGCGCGGATCGTGGTTGAGGGCGCTAATGGACCAACAACGCCTGAAGCAGATAGAATATTGTTTGATAATAAGGTCTTTGTGGTCCCGGATATACTGGCAAACGCTGGTGGCGTAACTGTGAGCTACTATGAGTGGGTTCAGAACCTTAATAGGGATCACTGGTCGCTTGCTGAGGTTAAGAGGAAGTTGGAGGAGAAGATGATATCAGCCTTCAAAACCGTCTACGAAACATCGCTCAAGCATAACATCGACATGAGGGCAGCCGCACTGATGGTCGGTGTAGGAAGGGTAGCTGAAGCCATAAAGATGCGGGGGATCTGGCCTTAAAAGATATATGAGCGTTAGTTAAAGGGTTAGGTGTAGAAGGGTAGTTAAGGATTGCCTCACGAGGGCCCTAACAAAGAAGGTAAATGCTGGCCCAGATGCATATCCTTTAAGTGCGGTAAAAGAGCGATGCTGATACGTGGGCAAACGATCTGGTGCAGCTGGTTGAACGATCTCTGTGCTGGCCCATCCTGCTCCTATGCTCTCTGTATAAGGAGTAAGCTTCTGCCGGATAACAGATGCGGGTTGGTTGTAAGGAGGATCACGACCGACGTTGTGAAGCCCGAGGACTTCACCTTGAACATAAAGCTCAGGGGTAAGCTCGCTAAGAAGCTCGATGGCGACATAGTGTAGAGGTGGCTAACTCATCAGCATCTCAACCGCGAATGCTACGATCCTAGCTGAGAGTATAAGTGATGAGATCGCCTCTGGTATGGCGACGCCCTTCCACGGGAGAAGCCAGATTAACGCAGCAGCAACAGCCCCAATCAGCGTCAGCAAACCAGACAGCTTAGATGATTTGAGAAGAAGATATGAGCCAAAAGCCAATAGGGATAGCACGATTAGGACGAAGAATGCGACTGAGACGTAGAAGTGTATCTTACCGTAGTTCTCTGGGAACAGACCTATAAGTGAAAGGAATATTGCCGAAGCGAACAGTAGAATGCAGCCTACTCTTGCGACTGAGCCAGCGGCGTGGATCATTAAGCCTACTGAGAAGACGAGAAGGAGGACCCCTCCTGAAATCAACGTAGCATTAAAGATTAGTGCTGAAACCCCCTTTACACCCAAGTCGCTTAGAGCGTTATCGAACCAGCTGAAGCCTGGGTAGTAAGATATCGCAAGCAAGATGAGTGGGTAAACCGCGACTACACCTACTATACCGCATACCGCCGCTGCCTTAACAAACCCTTCTTTACTCATCAAAAACATAGGAGTTGCACTTCCCCATAAGCTGAGCTATCTTAGGCTCTACGCGGAGATGGGGTCTGCTAGGCTCTACCTATCTTTCGACAGCGGCAACCTCCAATGGTTCGGGAAGATAGAGAAGAATAGGAGCATCACAAGAACGCTGACGGATAAAGAGTACTTTGCTCATAGGCTCAAGCATCCCATTAGAAAGGTGTTGGCAGAGGATAAGGATGAGATTCTCATTGAAAGGAAGGATGGTGTTGAGGAAAGGTGGCTTAAGACTAGGTGGCTTCTTAGGGAAGTAAGGATAAAAAGGACGGCTTTAAGAGGTAGGTAGAAGGATATGAAGCAAACCGCCAATGTAACAACAGAGCTGTTAGATAAGATAGCTCTCTACGCGAAGATGGTCGATAAGGCTCTTAGTGAAGAGCTGCAGAACTACTTGGGCTCTGACTTCTACGAGCCTTTGAAATACGCCTTAGAAGGTGGGAAGCGCATACGACCAATAATACTTCTTCTATCAAACAAGGCTGCTGGTGGTTATGAGGCTGACGCTCTTAAGGAGGCCGTAGCAATAGAGCTCTTACACACCGAATCGATCATACACGACGATATAATAGATGATGAGACCATAAGGAGGGGTAAGCCAGTCTTCTATGTGGTGTACGGTTTTAACACATCCCTACTTACAGCAGACTTTGTCTTCGGGATAATCTTGAGCATCGCATCTAAGTCAAAGAAGAACGTAGCCGAAGACTTGGCTTCAGCAGCCCTCCAGATGTGCGAAGGCGAGATCTTGGAGATGAAGGTTGAAGCCGATGATAGCGAAGTACCGCTCGAAAAGTATCTTCTAATCGTAAGTAAGAAGACGGCAAGCCTATTCGAAGCAGCAGCTAAGATCGGCGCCAAACTCGCTTCAGCTGACGAGAAGGTGGTGGAGGCGCTTTCTAAATACGGGTTCAACATAGGTATAGCATACCAGATTCAAGATGACATTCTTGATTGGAACAACGGGTCTAAGATAGCTAGAAGGGTTAAGGTGGGGGATGGCGATGCGAGGAAGACGCTTGCTGAGATCGCTGCTAAATACGCAAACGAAGCGAAGATGAATCTAAAGGATCTACCCGACTGTGAAGCAAAGCAGATATTATATGATATAGCAGACTTCGCCGTGAATCGCCTAAGCTGATCTTCAACCCAAGGCTAGAACAGCAGCTTTAGCGAGATCATATATCAGAGAAGGATAGACACCTACAACTATTATTATGGCTGTAGCCGCTAAGAGCACACCAGATATTACACGCGGCTCCTCGATCTTACCTTGCTCCATAGAGCCGACCGGCTCATCAATATACATCCGCTTGATGACCCAAGCGTAATAGCCGAGTGAGAGGGCGCTGTTCAAGACACCCGCTAAGGCAAGCCAAGCCATATCGCCTTGAATGGCTGCTGTGAAGAGCACGAGCTTGCTCCAGAAACCGTTGAGAGGAGGAATCCCCGCTAAAGCGAGCAGGGAGACCGCTAAGGAGAATGAGGTTATGGGCATCCTCCTCCAAAGCGAAGCAAAGGAATCAAGGCTAACTCTACCGGTGAGTCGGTCTACGGCAGCAGCAGCCAAGAAGGCAGAGGACTGCATAATCGCGTGGTTAAAGGCGTGGAATAGAACGCCTATTAGAGCTAGGGTCTTAGCCGGCTCTGTAGCTACGGCGAACCCTATGAGGATGTAGCCTGCTTGTGCTATGCTGGAGTATGCGAGCATTCTGGTGAGTGAGCGCTGTGTTAGAGCCGCTACGTTACCTAGAGTCATGGTTGCAAGGGCTAGTATAGCGAAAGCGGTCGTCCAGTTGGTGCTGAGGAACGGGAGGGCTACCACAAACACCCTTATCGCGACGACGAAGCCAGCCTTCTTTGTGCCAGCTGAAAGGAAGGTGCTTATTGTGGTTGGTGCACCCTCATAAGCATCTGGTATCCACATGTGGAAGGGCACTACCGACATCTTTAACCCGAATCCTGCTATAAAGAGCGCTAGGGCTAGTAGGGTTAGTGGGTCTAGGTGGGTTGCTGAGGCTTGTAGAGCTTGAAGCACAGCGGTTAGGTTTGTGGTGCCAGTCAATCCATAGGTTAGTGAGATAGCATAAAGCAGGATGCCTGAGGAGAAGGCTCCAAGCAAGAAGTATTTTACTGAGGCTTCGTTCGAGAAGGGGTTATCCTTTCTAAGTCCGGCAAGCACATATGTGGGTATGCTCATCAGCTCCCAAGCGACTATTATCATAAGTAGGTCTGCGGCGAAGGATAGTAGAACCATGCCTAGCGTTGAAAATAGTAGGAGAGAAAAGTACACAGCCAAGTTGCGGTCACCCCACATGTAGTTTCTAGACGAGAGCATAACGAGTAGAGAAACGATCTGGACCGTGAGGGCGAAGAAGTATGATAAGGGATCTTCGTGGAACAGATTTGTGTAGCTGGGTCTAGAATTAGAGGCCAGGTAGATCGAGAAGTTGAACAAGGTGAAGAGTAGAGAGGCTGCGATAACCGCTAACGAAGCGTAGAAAGCTAGGTTCTGCCTTACAGCAGCCCGCCTAGAGAGTGTTAGTGAAGCTACAAGTAAACTGCCTACTGTGAAGATAGCAGCATAATCCACTATCACTATATTTGCGCTCATCTACCACCACCTGCAGCCTGATAGAGCGAGAGGGAAAGCGGGTCTACAATTCCAAGCAGAAGTGAGGGGAAGATCAGTAGGAGAAAGAGGGGGGCTAGGTATAGTAGGAGCCCGACCATAGCCCTATTATGCAGATCGTGGTAGTGTGTGTGCTCTGGTAACGGACTTAGAACTGTTCTCTTTATCATCCATAAGAAATACGCCACTGTCAGTATGGGGATTAGGACCGTTAGGGCATACCATCTGTTGACAGAGATAGCGCCTAAGATAACCATCCACTCGCTGAGGAAACTGCTGTACATCGGCACGCTCATACCAGCTAGGGAGCCTAAGATGAGGACGAGCGCGGTCTTCGGCATACCAACCCTCAGACCCTTCAGCTCATCGATGTTCCTCGTGCCAGCCTGCTCGTGGATATAGCCTGAAAGCATAAAGAGGATCCCTATCGCTGCTGCGTGGTTAAACATCTGGAATATTGCTCCAGAGATGCCGTAGACAGCAGCTTGAGTGGTTGATGCTGAAATGCCGGCGAAGCTGCCTAGCAGAACAAAGCCCATGTGGTTTATGCTGGTTAGGGCGATCATCCTCTTCAAATCCCTCTGAACCATCGCTACAAGTGCGCCGTAGAACATTGTGAGGATGCCGAAGGCTATGAAGATCCAAGCGTATTGCCTAGATGCATCTGCTAGCAGACCCAAGTTGACTCTTACGAAGCCGTATCCACCCATCTTTAGGAGAAGACCAGCTAGGAAGACGCTTATTGGCGCTGGTGCCTCTACGTGTGCGTCTGGGAGCCAAGTGTGTAGGGGTACGACTGGCAGCTTGACACCGAAGCCTGCGAAGGTTGCTGCTGAGGCTAGGAGTTGAACCCAGAACGGTATCTTACCTACAAGCTCTGGTATGTTGAAGGTGTTTGGTGTTGTGAAGAGGTAGATTAGTATGAAGCCTAGTAGCATAACCACGCTCCCTACATATGTGAAGATTAGGAACTTCATTGCAGCATATTTACGCCTAGGTCCGCCCCAGACGCCTATGAAGAAGAACATTGGGATCAAGACGATCTCCCAGAAGACATAGAAGAGTATGAGGTTGAGTGAGCAGAAGACGCCTATTATGCTTCCCTCGAAGAGTAGGATGAGGAAGTAGTAGATGGGCTTCTTCTCGGTTATAAGGTCCCAAGAGCCGAGCACCACGAGAACCGAGAGTATGGATGAGATCAGTATTAGCGATGCGCTTAAGCCGTCTACACCAAGATAGTAATCTACACCGAAGCCGCTCAACCAGCTGTAAGGCCCCTCTATGAAGCTGAAGGAAGCACCCTCTTTTGAGGTGAGTAGAGAGCCGTACATGTAGATGGAGAGAGCGAAGACAACTATAGTTATCACTAGTGAAGCAAGCTCACAGAAGCGCTCCCTTACTCTGCCAAGCAGATAAACTACTATCGAGCCTACGATGGGTATGAAGATCAACAAACTAAGTATAGGCACATCCAACACCTATCACCTCAACAGCAGAGAGGGGTTCAGAACCAATATGATCAACACAACCACCACGCCTATTGCGAAGACGAGCAGATAGTTCTGCGTCACACCTGTTTGGATGCGTCTGCAGACTCTTGAGAAGAGCGCGCTAACGTAGGCTAAGCCGTTTATGAAGCCGTCTACGATGTATTTGTCGAACCAGTTTCCGGCTTTAGATGAAACTATGGAGGCTAGGGCTGTAGCATCGCTCCACCTATCTATTACGCCAAGCTCCAAGCCTCGCCACACTATTCGAGCAAACCTAGCCAAACCGTCTACGAAGATAGCGTAGTAGAGTGTGTTGATATACCATCTATTCTCTAGGAAGATGTAGAGCGCTCTAAGTAGGCTGCTTGAGTTCACAATCTTAGCTGGGTCGGCACGCCTCGCTATGTAGATATAGTAGCCTATGGGTAAACCGATCGCTAAAGCTGCTATAGATCCTCCTAGCGCCACTGGGTTGATTTCAAACCCTTTATGCGCAGCCTCAAACCCGAATTCGTGTAGGTAGTGCTCTAGTGATTCGTGCAGAGAGGTTTCTACAAACGGTCCTGCTACACCTATTGCTAGGGATGCTACTGCTAATATTGTGTAGGGTATCCACATGACTTTGGGCGCTTCGCCTAGGTGGTGCTCAGCTTCGCTATGCGAATCATGCTTATGCTCGAGCTCCTTAAGATACTGGCTCTTTTCGCCGAAGAAGGCTAAGCCGATCATCCTAAAGGTGTAGAACACTGTCAACATAGCGGTTACAACAGCCAAAGCGAAGAGAATAGGGGCGTATGGTGTAGAAGCCTCCCAAACCGCAGCCAAAACAGCATCCTTGCTCCAGAAGCCGCTCAGAGGCGGTATACCAGCTAGGGAGGCTGAGGCTAGAAGCATAGAAATGAAGGTGATCGGCATAACACTCCTCAAACCACCCATATCAGAGAGATACTTGCTTCCGCAAGCGTGGATGAGTGCACCAGCAGCCATAAAGAGCGAAGCCTTAAAGACGGCGTGGCTCATTAGGTGGAAGAAAGCTGCTGTGAAGCCCCCAGCGAAAGCCGTGCCCTCGCTGACCAAGCCGGCAGCGCCTAAAGCGAGCATCATGTAACCTATCTGTGAAACCGTTGAGTAGGCTAAGACCTTCTTTATCTCCCTACCCACAACGGCTTGGGTAGCGGCTAAGAAGGCTGTAAAGGCACCTATCCAAGCGACCACCTCAAAGAAGAGAGGCGCTGCGTTTACGGCTTGGAAAGCATTATAGAAGATTGGGCCTACTCTTGCTACCAGAAAGACACCAGCCTTCACCATCGTTGCTGCGTGTATGAGGGCTGAGACGGAAGTGGGTCCAGCCATGGCATCTGGGAGCCACTCTTGAAGCGGGAACTGTGCCGACTTACCTACCGCTCCTCCGAAGATCAGTATGGTTACTGGTATGAGTAACCCGGCTGAGGCTAGGCTGCTCGCCCAATCTGTGTGTTCAGCGAGTTGTGTGAAGCTGAAGGTGTGTGAGTAGGTGTAGAGTATGAGTAGCCCGATGAGGAAGGCTGAGTCACCAACCCTAGTCGTTATGAACGCTTTCATGCCTGCGTGGCTCGGCGAGTAGGCTTGCTCACGCCCCCAAGCCCTTCTTCCCCCTTCTTCAACAGGTGTCCCAACCCAATACTTCTTCTCGTCACTATGCCAGAAGCCGATGAGCGCGTAAGAGCATAGCCCAACACCCTCCCAGCCGAAGAAGAGTTGGAGTAGGTTGTCTGAGAGGACTATGAGCTGCATGTTGCCTATGAAGAAGTTCATGAAGAACCAGTATCTGGTTAGATTCGGTTCGCCCTTCATGTAGCCTAGGCTGTAGACCATGATGAGGAAACTGATCCAAGCGACCACGTTAGCCATCGCTATGCTGAGCGGGTCTGCTAAGACACCAGCCTTCAGACCTATCGAAGGTATCCAGTCGAATGTGCTGTGTATGACTTCTTTTGAGGGGATCATTAGGGCTGCTGAAACCGCTGGAGCTAGGGAGAAGAGTACGGCAAGGTAATCTCTAACCCTATCCCCTATCCTAGCGAATATAGGTGTGAGTATCGCACCCACTATCGGCAGAACCCACACGAGCCAAGGCAGAGCTTCATTCAACTCAACTCACCCTCCTAGCAGAATCTTAACAGCGGGGAAGAGGCGCTCAGTAAACAGCGTCGGGTAAATCCCAATAAGCAGCCCAACAACAGCTAAGAAGAGCAGAGGCACGGTAATCGTTGGGGGCGCCTCCCTTACCTCATGTAGATTCTCGGGCAGTCTGCCGAAGAAGATCCTCTTCATCGTCCACAGTGAGTAGCCGGCTGTTAAAGGTGTGGCGAAGAGCGCTATGCCGCTTATGATCAGTTTCGCCAAGTCTCCTCGCTCTATCGCGCCTGCAAATGAGCCGTAGAAGATCATCCACTCAGACTGGAAGCCGTTGGTTGGTGGGATGCCCATTATGGTTAGGAAGCCTAGTAGGGCTGCTGTAGCAGTTATAGGCAGTCTTCGAGCCAAGCCGCCCATCTTACTTATGCTTCTTAACCCGTGTGCTTGGAGGATTATGCATCCCGCTGTCATGAAGAGGATAGCTTTGCCTGTGCCGTGGCTGACATACTGCAGCACAGAGCCAGAGACTCCTATGTAGTAGGCTGAGGCGACGCCGAAGATTATGTAGCCCATCTGGCTTACACTTGAATATGCTAGGAGCCTCTTCACATCATCCTGCATAAGCGCCATCAAACCTCCGTAGATGATTGTAACAAGACCCCAGATGCTTATGGCGAAGAAGATGTATTCGTATGCTGAAGGTAGGAGGTAGAGTAGGATTCTCAGATAGGCGTAGCCTCCTATACCGATCATCGCTGGTGAAAGCAAGGCGCTTATGGGTGTGGGTGCTTCAGCGTGCGCATAGGGGAGCCAGATGTGCAGACCGAATGAGGCAAGCTTAACAAAGAGCCCAACCGTTATGAGGATGGCTATCGCTTGTATGTATCCGAAGGGGATCGATAGGGTATCGATATTCTTCACCAACTCTCCGCTAGGTAGAAGGGTGACCATATCGAAGGTCAGGGCCCTACCACTATACCAAGACGAGAGGAAAGCTGTGGTCAGGATCCCGGCTAAGAGAAGTAGGGCGCCTACGTGAGTCCAGAGGAAGTACATTAGAGAGATCTTGGCTCTGTCTCCGTAGCCGAACTCCGCTATCAGAAGGTATGATGGAATCAGCATAATTTCGAAGAATATGTAGAATTGGATGAGGTTCGTAGCAAGAACCGTACCGAGCATACCAGCAGCGTAGACTAGGTAGAGCAGATGGTAGATTCCGTGCTTTGAGTTTGCGGCTTGCTGATCTTTAACCTCTTCTTCGATTCGATGCTTCATATAAGGTATGGAGTAGACCGCTAGGACTGTTGATAGTAGGTAGATGGTTATCGCAAAGGGTAGGCTTAGCCCATCTAATCTGAGCCCAAATACCCCGAAAGGCTGCCAAAAGTAGAGTTCAAAGTAGTCTGGGCTGAGAGAAGCTGAGTAGATGAGGAGGAGGGTAGAGTAGGCTAAGATTGCGAATGAGAACCAACCAACCCTACTACCTATCCTCCTCCCAACCAGATAGACGATCGGTGAAAGCACAATAGGTAAGAAGACAGCTTGGAGAAGAGGATTTATCATAGACTCCTACCCCCTCAACCCCTTAATTTCCGACACATCAACATCCTTCCTCAACCTAAAGACCGCTAAGATTATCGCCAACCCGACAGCAGCTTCAGCTGCAGCCAAAGCTATGGAGAACATAGCCAACGATTGCCCAGTGACCGTGGTGGGGTGAAGGTAGCGTGTAAAGGCTACGAAGTTTAGGTTGGCCGCGTTTATTAGAATCTCGACCGCGAAGAGCATCCTCAACGCATTCTTCTTAGTAACCAGACCATAGACGCCTATAGCAAAGAGCGCAGCGGAGACGAACAAGTAGTTCACAAGCGGCTCCAACTCAATCCCTCTCCAGCTTAGCCAAGACCACAGCACCGATCACAGCAGAGGCTAAGACGAGAGCTAAGGTGATGAAGGCGAACCAATATTCTGATAGGATCTGCGAACCTATGAGCGTAAAGGGTGCTTGCTCAACAGATGAGGTGACGTGTGTTATCGTCGATGCGTAGACCAAGTAGCCCAAGCCCAGGGCGACTATGATGGCAACTAACACACCGAGCACACTATGCACACCCTCCTTAGCCTTAAGCCACTGCTCTCTCCGCACAAGCATAACTGTAAAGAGAATAAGTACAGCGATCGCCCCAACATATACTGTAAGCTGAAACATCGCTAAGAAGACCGCGTCAAGAAGCGCGAAGAAGCCTGCAATCCCAACAAAAGAGAGGGATAGCGCTATGGCGCCGTAAACGACCTCCTTGGCCTCTAAAGCTAGTATGGCTGATATTACGGTTATTATGGCAAGCAGAGCGAAGGCGACATCAATCAACCCTTTATCACCTTCTATGGTTTGAATCCTCCTAAGACGACGGCTGCTGCTATAACCAGATTTATGAGGGCGAGTATGAAGTATCTCGCCCAACTCTGCTTCAGCAGTAGATCTATTCTTAGCCTCGGGAAGACACCTCTGGGTATGAGTAGGAAGGTTGTGACGATGAATGCTTTAAATATGAACCAGAAGTCTGGTGGTAGAGGCTGAGGACCTAACCAACCACCTAAGAAGAGTAGGGTAAAGAGAGCTGAGAGTACATAGAGTTTTATGTAGACCGCTATACCCAATATCAACCCGAAGTTCATACCACCATATTCGGTCAACCAACCTGAAACCAGCTCAGGCTCGGCTTCAGGTAGATCAAAAGGTATCCGCTCGAGCTCAGCCAAAGAGCAGATGTAGAAGGTCAAAGCGGAGATCGGGGCTAGCAGAATGAACCAGAGGCTCGACTGCTTCTCCACGATATCGAGTAGGTTCAGCGAGCCGGTGAGTACTACAGGTGTAAGTACAGAGAGTATGAGGGGAATCTCATACGCAACCATCTGGTGCAACGCTCTTAGCCCTCCGAGCATTGGATACCTGCTGTTAGAGGACCAAGCAGCCATCAAAGCAGTTAGAGGAAAGAAAGCGAGCACAGCGAAGATAACTAAAACACCGACATCAGACCGGGCGATCACCCACCTTTCAGTAACGGGTATAACAGCAACAGCAGCTGTAGCGATCGTCACAGTTAGTATTGGTGCGAGGATAAAGAAGAATCGGTCAACCACCTTAGGGATAACCAGCTCTTTAGAGAGAAGCTTCATCACATCTGCGATAGGCTGAAGAATACCCTCGAACTTACCCGCATACAAGGGGCCTACCCGTAGCTGCATCTTAGCCAAGAGCTTCCTCTCCCATAAACCAGCTATAGCAGCATAGAGCGCTACAAACGTAAACCCAGGGAAGACCACTATTCTAAAAAAGTCTGTATCCATAAGCGCGAATGTGAAGGCTAATGCTTCCTGAGGGTTGATCAGCATAGAGGGCGTAATAGGTAAGCTTGGACCAATCAAGTAGTACGCTGCTGAAATCAGAATTAATCCTAAGACCAGGATGACTAATACCAAAACCACTATTCTAATTAAGAATCCTATGAGGGTTCTGATCATGGGCATAAAACCACCTCTAGAGTAAAGAGGGGATGAGGGAAACTGGTTTGTTCACCATAGCTCACGCCTCGCTGCATGATAAAGCGTAAAGGCTAATGGGATCAGCAAAATGCCGATAAACAGGATTACAGCTAAGAGCCCACCTAGCCCAGCGTTAGATATGGAGGTACCCCAGGCGAAGAGAAACATAGACATCACGTCGAAGGCAACGAACATAAGTAGGTAAGCGTAGTACTGCATCATTAATGAGAGCTTACCTGCGCCGCTTGGTATCTGACCGCATTCGTACTGCGTTTCTTTTGGCTTATTGGGTTTCTTAGGTGCGATTATTAATGGTATGATAAGCATAGGCACAGAAGCTGCAACCGCAAAACCAGCGGTGTATAAAATTAATAGTAGATCCGAGCCCATGCCCCTCAAATCCTCCTACTAAAACCATATTTAAGGCTTGACATTCACACTATGTAGAAAGGGTTTTATCCAAGCGAGGTAGAGGTAGGCATGATGCCAATACACCTCTCTAAGAAGGGTGATGTGCTCGAAGTCAGCCTCGTAAACGAAGATGTAGCGTTAGCCGACATAATACACCACGAGCTTCTAAAGGATGACAAGGTGATATTTGCTGGGGTCGCTCCTACTCATCCTCTATTGGCTGAAACCAAGCTAATTATTCAAAGTAAAGAAGATCCTACTAAGACCTTGTTGGCAAGCGCAGAAAGAGCCGCTGCGACGATAAAAGAGATGCTGGACAAAACTGAATCTAGTCTGAAGAAGGGAGGTGTGTGAAGATGAAGTTCTGCCCTAAGTGTGGAACGAAGCTAAGGTATAGGCAGGTGAAGACCGAGGGGAAGAGCGAACCCGCTTTAGCGTGTGATAAATGTGGCTACTGGGAGCCTATAGCGAAGAGTACCACAAAACCAGTGCTAAAGGAGGCAGAAGGTGAAGGGGTGATTAAGGTCGTTGGGGATGAGGAGAGGGAGATCAAGACGATGCCCACCACAACGATAGAGTGTCCCAGATGCCACAATAATGAAGCGTACTGGTGGTTTCTGCAAACGAGAGGTAGAGATGAGCCTACCACACAGTTTTACCGATGCACGAAGTGTGAATATACTTGGAGGCTCTACGCTTAGAGCTGCAGATCTCCGAACCGCTTTATATAAGGTATCAGCCCACCTACTTCTAAAATCTTCTTCATAGTATCGGGCAAAGGTGGGAAGCGAATCTCCAAACCTTTTGTGTGGTTAACCACTACTCCTGCTGAAAGGTCTAGTGACAGGGTGTCCCCATCCTCTATCAGAGAAGTGTCACAGATCACAGCAGGCAGACCTATGTTAATGGCGTTTCTGTAGAAGATTCTAGCGAAAGATTTAGCCAGCACTGCCTCTACACCCACAAGCTTTATTATAGTGGGGGCGTGCTCTCGGCTCGAGCCTGATCCGAAGTTGACACCAGCAACCACGAAGTCACCCTTCTTCACATTTAAGGGGAACTCTGGCCTAGCATCCTCAAGCACGTGCTTAGCCAACTCCTCTAAATTGGAGCGGAGATGGAAGTATCTACCAGGCGCTATATGATCTGTGGTTATATTATCCCCAAACTTCCACGCCCTACCAGCCAACTACACCACATCCCTAGGGTCTGCAATCCTACCTTTTAAGGCGGTCGCGGCGGCGGTGGCTGGAGAACCAAGATAGGTGTATGCAGCTGGGTTACCCGTTCTACCCAAGAAGTTGCGATTGGTCGTTGTGAAAATAACTTCGCCGTCAGCAGGGATTCCTCCTAATGCGCCGAAGCATAAGCCGCAGCCCGGTGGTGTTATTAAAGCGCCTGCCTCGATCAGCGTACTTAACGTGCCATCAGCCATCGCTTTGATGTAGATCTCTTTTGAGGCTGGTGTAACTATCAACCTTGTTTCTGGGTGGATCTGCTTACCCTTAAGCACCGACGCCGCCACATGAAGATCTTCAAGCCTTGCGTTGGTACAGCTGCCTATGAAGACCAGGTCCACCTTGACCCCCTTAACCTCGCTTACTGGCTTGACATTATCTACAGAATGTGGGCACGCAACCTGCGGTTCAAGCGCTGCAGCATCAATCTTGATGACACGCTCGTAGGATGCGTTGTCGTCGCTTCTGATCTCTCTGAACTCCTCAACCCTACCCCGTTCAGCTAAGTACTTCTTGGTAACATCGTCAGAGGGTGTGAAGCCTACTTTAGCACCAGCCTCAACCACCATGTTGCATAAGACCAACCGCTCAGAAATCGGCAGTGAATCTATAGTATCGCCTACGAACTCAAGCGCCTTATAGGTGGCACCATCTGCGCCGAGCAATCCTATGAGGTGAAGTATGATATCCTTCGCGTACACGCCTTTTTGCAGAGAACCATTAACCTCGACTCTGAAAGTTTCAGGTACGCGGAGCCACGTCTTGCCGAGTGCTGCGGCCACAGCTACGTCTGTAGCACCCATGCCTGTTGCGAACGCTGCTAGTGCACCTGCTGTAACCGTATGTGAATCTGTGCCTACTATGATCTGACCGGGTGAAGCGTAGTATTCAGCCATGAGTTGGTGGCATATCCCTGAGCCTGCTTCGTGAAATCTGCAACCCGCTTCAGCAGCAAACCTCCGCAAGGCGCTCTGCTCATTCGAGATCTCTTTCCTAGGGCTTGGAACAACGTGATCGATGAAGATTATTGTGCGCAGGGGGTTATGGAGCTTTGATACACCGAGCTCCTTGAGCTGCTTCAATAATAGTGGTCCGCTTGCGTCGTGTGTAAACACATAATCTACTTTGACGACTGCCACTTCACCCGCAGACACGCTGCGAGCAGCATGCTCGCTCAAAATCTTTTCAGCGATTGTCTTACCCAACCCGCTACCCCAACCTGTTAGCCATTATATAAATTGCTTCGTTGCTTACTATAATCTTTTCTGAGTAAGCGCTGCTTGGGTTAAACTTACGTAGTGGCTGAAAACGGCTTAGAGACAATCACTTATATAACAGGGCATTACGCATCCAGACCGATGCTTGAGGTTACTTCTCAACTTACCCTCCTCGGATGGACATTTGTAGCCGGCTTCCTAGGTGCTCTTATGGGAATAGGAGGTGGAATAATTATCGTACCAGCTCTAACAATAATATTCGGAGTTCCGATAAAGGAGGCTATCGCGATAAGTATCGTTACGGTCGTAGCTACAAGCATATCAGGAGGCTCTTCATATGTTGAGCAGAGAATCACTAATATCCGCCTAGCCATCTTCTTAGAGACCTCAACAACAATAGGTGCGTTCATCGGCGCTCTACTCGTCTTGATCGTCTCAGGGAACTACTTGTATGTGGTATTTGCGTTACTAGCCTTCTATCTCGCCCTTTCTCAGATACTCTCAGTTAAGAGGGAGGTCAAGAGGACCGAAAGCAACGACTTTATGAATATAAGCCAGGACAGGGTCTCAAAGTACTTTAATCTTAGAGGAGATTACTTCGATATGTCTATCAATCATAAGGTAGAATACCTTGTCAAAAACTCTATCATAGGTTGGATAGTGTCATTCCTCGCAGGCTTAGGCTCTGGTTTGCTTGGTGTAGGAGGGGGCATATTCAAAGTTTCTGTAATGAACATATTCATGAATGTGCCGCTTAAGGCTGCTGTTGCTACAAGCAAGTTTATGATAGGGGTAACAGCAGCGACAAGCGCCATATTATATTTTGTAGCGGGACTTCTAAACTTAGAGTATATAGCGCCAGCAGCATTAGGCACTATGTTAGGTGCGAGCGTTGGGACCGCTTTGATGAATAGGATCAGGGTTAAGTGGCTGAAAGTCTTCTTTTTCCTTCTCATGTGCTACATTGGCTACAACATGCTCGGCAAGGGTCTGCTTCTCACGCTTGGCTTGAGGCTGCCACTTATCTGAGGTGAGCGGAGTTGGATATAAATAAGCCGATCTATCTTGTGCTGATAACTGGGGTTATAATCAGCAGCCTACTATTCGCCTCAGCTTTGGCGCTACACATCGCTCTGCCAAATATGACAGAAGTGGTTTATACGTTAGCGCTGATGGGTGCTGCTGTACTTATACTCACACCCTACCTAAGGGTTGCTGTGGCTCTAGGTGCATTCCTCTTTAACAGAGAATATAAGTTTGCGATCTTATCGCTTGTAGTGTTGCTTATGATGGTCATAAGCTTCATATCTGGCTTCGTCTTCCATATAGCGCCTTGATGAGAAAATGTTATTTAGATTAGGAGGAAGAGTGTTTACCATCGAGTGTGTTTGGTGGTGGAAAGGGTGGAGGAGCAGATGTTTAAACCTAGAGTCGAGGAGAAGCGTTGGGATCATAGGCTAGAAGAGGAGGTCGCAGCGACGTGGGTTGCTGAAGGTGTTTACACGTTCAACCCAGATACGGATAAGGAGATCTTCGTTATCGACACTCCTCCGCCCTACCCTTCTGGTAGACCTTGGCACATAGGCGCAGCTTCTCACTACGCTCAGATCGACATGATAGCTAGAACAGCCCGCATGATGGGTTACGAAACATACTTTCCCATCGGTATCGATCGCAACGGCTTGCCTGTAGAGATCTATACCGAGAGGAAGTATGGGGTTAAGATGCACGACTTGCCTAGAGAGAAGTTCATAGAGCTCTGTAGGCACGCGCTCGACGAGTTAGAAGCTGAGATGATTGATGTTATGAAGAGCATGGGGCTAAGCGGAGACTTTGCACACTACTATAGGACAGACTCCATAGAATACAGAAAGTTGACCCAAGAAACCTTCATAGAGCTATGGAATCGGGGGCTGATCTATGCGGCTACGAGACCAAACAATTACTGTATAGACTGCAAGACCACTATAGCCGATGCTGAGGTTGTTTATGAAGAGAGGCCAACGAAGCTCGTCTACACAAAGTTTAAGGTAAAGGAAACTGGTGAAGATCTGATCATCGCCACCACCCGCCCAGAGCTCCTCTGCTCCTGTGGGCTGGTGGTTGTCCATCCTTTAGATGAAAGGTATAAGAAGCTGCCGGGGAAGCACGCCGTAGTACCGATTTTTGATCACGAGGTCGAGATAAGGCCTCATCCATCGGTTAAGCCTGAGTTCGGCACAGGAGTCGTTATGGTCTGCAGCTATGGTGACTACACGGATGTGCTCATCTTCAGAGAACTCGGGTTAAAGGAGATCATAGCGATTGACGAAAGTGGAAGAATGACCAGCAACGCTGGGCCCTACGCCGGGCTCACTGTAAGTGAAGCTAGGTCGAAGATAATAGAGGACCTTTCTTCAAGAGGGCTTCTGGTGAAGGAGGAGATTATTATGCATAGAACTCCTGTGTGTGAGCGAAGCAAGACACCAATCGAAATAATACCCATGATGGAGTTCTATCTTAAGCAGCTCGACTTCGTACCCGAGCTTAGGAAGATAGCCCAGCAGCTGATCTTCCACCCAGAGGAGCATAGGCAGCTCTACTTGAACTGGATCGACTCGCTTAACATAGACTGGCCTATCTCGAGGAGGAGGGTTTATGCAACTGAGATCCCTGTATGGTATTGTAAGAAATGCGGCGAGCCTCATGTGCCTGAAGGTGGGCAATACTATCGACCGTGGTGTGATGAAAGCCCTTTTGCAAGGTGCAGACGCTGCGGCAGCACAGAGTTCGTAGGTGATACCAGAACATTTGACACTTGGATGGACTCCAGCATTTCACCGCTCTTCATATCGGGCTACAGGCGTAACGAGGAGCTATTCAAGAAGGCGTATCCTGTGACAATTAGACCCCAGGGTAAGGATATCGTTCGGACTTGGCTTCACTATACTGTGCTCAGATGCTATCAGTTGACCGGTAAAGCGCCCTTCAAGCACGCTTGGATAATGGGGTATGGTGTGGATGAGAAGGGTGAGAGGATGAGTAAAAGTAAGGGGAATGTTTTAGACCCCATCCCTATTTTGAAGAAGTATGGTGCTGATGCGTTTAGGCTGTGGTCTGCTTCAGAAGCAAGTCTAGGTTCTGACTTCAGATGCTCAGAAGCTAAGATAGCATCTATGCAGAAGTATATGACTAAGCTCTGGAACCTTCTGAGATTCATCTCGAGCTTCCCGGTGGTGGAAGGTGCTGAACCAACATCTACAGATAGGTGGATCTTAGCCGAGCTCTCGAATCTCATAGACGACTGCCTGAAGGGGTATAGAGATTTTAACTTCTTCATACCGGCTAATAGGCTGCGGGTCTTCGTCTGGAACCTCTTCGCATCACATTACGTTGAGATGGTTAAGCCTAGAGCCTATAGGGCTGATGACCCTTTGGGGCAGAGGGCTGCTTGGTCGACTCTACATACATGCATAAAGAGCATCCTCCTCCTACACGCACCTATCACACCACACATCACAGACTACTTTTGGCGTAGGCTCTATGGGAAAGAGAGTATCCATAAGCAGAGGTTTCCCGAACCGATCTGGGACAGATCGTTAGCCTCAAAGACTAGTGAGATAGTTGAGTTTAATTCGAAGGTCTGGAACCTCAAGAAGAGTCTGGGTAAGTCGCTGAAAGACCCGATTAAGGTGGATATACCATCTTCGCTCTCGATCTTTGCGCAAGACCTCATAGCGATGCATAACATCATTCAGTAGAGATGGCTGCTAAAAAATATGTGTTAACATTAGCTTATGGCACACTCTCTGAAGCTGAAGTAGAAACCTATCTCATCAGCCTTAACCTAAATTATAGGGTAGTTGGTAGAGTTGGTAGATGCCTCATATTGGAAGCGGAGGAAATAAGCCCCCAGATTTGGAGCGGGTTGGCTGGTGTGCATAAAGTTGCTGAAATCTTAGCCGAAGTCGATGGAGCTGAGGGGCTGGATTTAGATATCCTAGCTGATTCGGCATCAGATAAGATGAAGTGGGCTGTTAGCACATACTCAGATAGCAAAGATTCGGCAGAAGAGTTTGCAGAAACGCTCCAGCAGAGTCTAAAAGAGGCGTTTAAGGCGTGGGGAGTTAGGAAGACTAAGATGCTCAGAGGAGAATTGTATAGGCTCGGCTCGAGTTGGGAGTATGAAGTTTCATCCCAGCGGCTGCGAGAGGAGAAGGTTATTGAGGATGGTTTCGAGGTTTTAGCGGTGAAGTATAGAAACTGGTTGATAGGCAGAACCATCGCGGTTGTCGACCACCTCGGCTATAGGCGGAGAGACTTAGAGCGCCCTTTCCAAGACCCTAAGATAACTATGCCACCTAAGTTAGCGAGGATCTTGGTTAACTTGATTGGGTGCAAGAGAGGCGAGACCCTACTCGACCCCTTCTGCGGACTGGGCACCATACTAGGAGAGGCGGTTATGTGTGGTGTAAATGTTATCGGTGTGGATGCTGATGCTACTAGGGTTGGGAATGCGCGTAGAAACCTAGGGTGGATAATAGAACAGTATGGGATTGAAGATGTGAAGGTTGAGATACATGTTGGATACGCTGAGCGGCTACACAAAATACTCAGAGGAAGGGTTGTGGATGGTGTGGCTACCGAACCCATACTATTACCCCCTCTAAAACAACCTCCACCAGATCAAGAAGCTGAAAGGATGCTGGAGAAGGCGAGCAAAACCTACTGCAACAGCTTACCATCAATAAGCAAGCACCTTAAACGGGAAGGTAGGGCAGCAATAGTAATACCCTGCGTCAAAACAAGAACAAGCCGCGTACTCTCC
>JAAOZN010000093.1 GCA_011605775.1 Nitrososphaerota archaeon
CTTCACACCTTCTAACGTCTTCACCCGTTGCTTAAACTCATTCAACGCCTTCATGTCACGCACGTGAATCACGGAGATTATATCATATTCCCCTGTGGTCTGGAAGACGTGCTGGACTTCCTCGAAAGAAGCTACCCCTCTCAGTGCTGCAGCAAGGTAATTAGGATCAACCTTCACCATAACGACGGCTGAAACATCAAACCCAACCTTCCTCGGATCCACAAGGGCCATCACCTTTCTAATAACCTTAGCATCAACCAAACGCTTAACCCTATACCTCACGGTCGACTCAGGGACGTTGAGTCGCTTGGCAATCTCAGCGTAAGAAATTGTCGCATCAGCCTGCATCATCCTTAAGATCTCTTTATCTACTTCGTCAAAACCCGCCTGCAAACTAAAGATAAGTGATGAAGAGGGGGTTTAAAATTGTTATCATAGGTATAGGATCTTTAGAATACAGGGGAGGTTGCCCTTGAATCTCTCAGATACATCCACCAGATACTCCCAGAAGCTGCTTACGGGAGGGTTCTGCGCCGCTCCTCCCTTTCTCACACATATAGAGTAATATTCGTCTCTCGCATCCTTTATGTATACTACTCCTACCAGACCAGCCCGCTCCGCCTTTTTTGCTATGATCTCTGGACAGAGGCTCACGCCTAAGCCCTCTGATACCGCCGCTATTACACCTGAAGGTTCTGGCATAAGCATCTTAACTTCTAGATCCCCGCTATCCACATCATCCAGCTTAAAGTACTCCTGCACCAAACTATTTACCTCGCAGCCAGCCTCATATAGGACAAAGGGCATCCGCTTCACCCATTCTAGGCTTACACTTCTTCTACCCGCAAGCCTATGTTTCGGAGGAACTATCACAACTAACCTATCCTTTGCTATCTCAATCTCCCCTTCCCGGAGACCACAGCTGGAAGGTTTAGAGTAGGAGGCGAGGTCTATCTCCCCGCTTTCAAGCCTCCTCTCTAGCTCAAGAAGACCCAAAACCTCAAGATTGAACTCTACTAAGGGATTACTTCGCTTGAAGTTGCTTAGGAGACAAGGCATAACGTGCTCACCTGCGATTCTCGATGCGCCTATCCTTATCACACCACCCTGAGAAGGGCTAACGCGAACAAGAGGCTTAGAAATCAAGCTAATAACTGCCTTAGCGATCTCTACGATCTCTTCCCCGTCTTCGGTGAGAAACACTCCCCTATTAGTCCTCTCGAAGATCTTGGTCTGAAAGTATGCTTCGAGCTTATTTATCCTGTTCAGCAGCGCTACAGGGCTGGTCTTGAGGTTCTTTGCCGCCTGATTCAGGCTGTTGGTCCTGGCAACTTCCAGAAGCGCCAGAAAATCAGATACACGCGGCTCCACCATTCTTCCTATTAAGGAAATGTTAAAGCAACATTTAAGTTTTGCGAAAAGAGGACCTAACGAAGGTGAGTATGAGTAAAAAGGATCTTGACGAAATAGTCAAGCTGCTTAGCATCAAAAACTCATCGTCCGAATTTCAAGAGTTAATGACTAAAGCGAAGGAAACGACGATTAGTCGTTTGGGTCGACGTGGCCATTTGTGGTGTGCCATTGGCATCGATTACAAACCTTGTCCTATGGAGTGTAAATTCTGTAGCTTTTCGGAGAAGTGGAATATCGTAAAGGAGAGCCGAGAGTTAAAAACAGAGGATGTTATTGAGTGGGCGAGATACTTCATTAGAGAGGGGGCTAGTTACCTCGTTATAAGAACTAGCGAAGCATATTCTGTTGCTAATCTTGCTAATCTAGGCAGAGCTATTAGAAAAATAACGCCAGATGGCGTTAAGCTCGTGGCAAATACACGAGATTTAACAATCGAGCAAGCACGTATACTTAGTTCAGCCGGTTTTGACGGAATATATAAAGCTATTAGATTAAGGGAGGGTATAGATACAAACTTCAATATAGAAAAGCGCCGTCGATCGATTGAGAATGCCAAGAAAGTAGGTCTTGAAGTCTATTCTCTTGTTGAGCCAATAGGTCCTGAGCATACCTACGAAGAAATCGCAGAGAGAATCATAGAATTAAGGCAATTCATCAGACCAGCAGTTATTGGGGCTATGGCTAGAATTCCGGTTGAGGACACCCCTCTATCACGGTTCGGTAAAATATCTCAGGACGAGCTCGTCAAGATTACAGCTATAATTGTCCTATCTACGCTACCTGTGCTGGATAATGTTAGGGCTGTTTGTAGTCACCCTCCTTATGAGAGGCTTGCTGAAGCTGGCGCTAATGCGTTTGTCGTCGAGGTCGGTGCGATTCCTAGGAACAAATATTTTTCATTCAAGGAGTGGCAGAACTTTACTGTGGACGACGCTAAGAAGTTTTTGGCAAAAGCCGGTTATGTGGTTTAAGCTAAGGGTGCTAGATCGATGGAGAAGAAAGTTGAGTCTCTCACTGAGGGTCTCGTAACTTTTGCCTTCTGCTTGTGGTGCCTTTTCTGGATGATTCAGCCCGCTATCTATTATCCGGATATCGTGAGGGGGAGGTGGTTTGGCTTCCCCGCGCATTATGCGTTCTGGCTTGTAGGTATGGTAACAGTAGTACCAGCCAGTTGTTTTGCTTACACAATATGGGCAAATAGCAGGGAGAAGCGAAGTCGAAGGTGTAGTAACTGATGGGACCATCGAGCTACTTAGCAGGGATATACTTTATAATTATGGTCGTACTATTCTTGCTAACCTCATACTTCGGAATACGGAGGGGGAGAGGATTTGAAGAATATTCAATCGCAGGGCGTAGCATAGGCGGCTTTGTTAACGGCATGGCAGGAATGGCAAGTTATCTATCTGCCTTTTTGTACATGGGAATGACTGGAGCGGTCGTAGCTACTGGCTTCCCATACATGGGGGCCTTAGTACCATTTGCCTTAAGTATCGCTATATTTATGGCTCTGATCGGCCCCTATGCCAGGAACACTGGAGCGCGTACGCTCATAGAGTTTATAGAACTCAGATATGGTAGGACAGTGGCATATCTGGCACTAGCAGTAAACTTTGTGTTCATAGGGATGTTTATGATAGGGCAGATGAAGGCTGTGGGAATCTGCATAGAATATATCTTCAAGATACCATACGCCACTGCTATATTTATTGGCGGAATAATTCTAACCACTTATTGTGTAGTTGGTGGCATGTTTGGCATCACGTGGAACCAATTTATCCAAGGATTACTAATGCTGATTGGAATAGCGGTGCCTTTAGCTTTGGTATTAAAAGCAGTGGGCGTAGCGAGCTGGTATAATCCATTTCTAGGCTATGGCGACCTCTCTCCTATAATGGAAAGCGCGGGTTTCTTCAACCTCGTGAAGACACCCCAATATTACCTGAGCCTTGCTCTAGTTGGATTAGGTGGAGCCGCTGCCGCCCCGCAGGTATTTGTGATTTCTGCGAGGGCTAGGGATGCCCCATCAGTAAGGTGGGCTCTGTCGTGGATGGTTCTCTTTGTCGGGCTTGTTTACGCCTGCGCCATGGGTTTTGCCTTCGCCGCTACCTACTGGATTAAGACAAGCGGAATCGTTATTGAGCAAGATAAGGCAGACTATGTACTTTTCATGCTTTGCGATGCGATGGTACCAAGTTACATCAGTGCACTCGTAGTAGCCGCCGCTCTTGCCGCAGCATTCTCAACACTAGCATCTTTACTAGCCTTCTGTGGAATAGTCGCAGTTACCCATATTTATGAACCACTTAAGAAACTTGTAAAGAAGAGTAACGTGTTCTTTGAAGGGGAGAAAACAACTATAATGGTTATTGCTACTGCTGTGGCTGGAACCGTTTGTACCCTTCTTGCCTGGTCACCGCCATCTCTACTAGTGGTGCCTATAATGTGGGGATGGGAGCTTTTAACCTCTACCTTACTCATTCCGTGCGTCTTTGCCTTATGGTGGAAGAGAGCCACAAAATGGGGTAGTGTAGCCTCGATTATGGTAGGAGCTATGGTTGTATTTACACAAGGATGGACCGGCCCACTTCTTAAAATGCCATTTTATGGTTGTCTTGTATTTCTACCACTATCTGCACTAGTTCACATAATAATATCTTACCTAACTCCCCCAGATTCTACTAGAACGTTGTTGGATATTTGGCACGGGTTTGCCGACTATTCCGAAAGGCGGTATTCAAGCAAGTTGTTGCCACTAACATTTGGCATAGTAAGCATTTTGATGCTGTGGTTTGCATCGACGGGATTGTTAAGATAGGCTTAATTTCGTAAGTTGGAGAATGTAATGAACACATCAAAAGAGCTTGAAAAGAAAGAAGCCAACGTAAAACAGACCAAGTGAAAATAAGAGCCACTATCTCGACATTTGTATCACTATGTAAAGATAACTTCCTAAGTTCGCCTCAAAAGTATTCATCTTACGTATACTTAAACCACCTCTTTCAGAACCCATCTCCCCCTCTTCTTCGTCGCTAGAATAGGTTTGGCTTCGAAGTGTTTAGCCCACCTCAAGAGCTCCTC
Organism: Nitrososphaerota archaeon; assembly: GCA_011605775.1. Classification (NCBI taxonomy): domain Archaea; kingdom Thermoproteati; phylum Nitrososphaerota; species Nitrososphaerota archaeon. The sequence continues at coordinate 4,495 of JAAOZN010000093.1, forward strand.
CCTCTCCCCTTTCGTGAAACCGCCCTTAACCTTCACCTGCACAGCCAACCTAACACCATCCCTAGCAGCCAAAAGATCTATGGGTGTGTGGGAGGCAGCACTCCTAATCACCAAATAGCCCTGATCCTCAAGCAAACCCTTAACCCAATACTCACCACTCCTACCACGCACATACGCAGACCCCAAACACACCACACACTCTTCTACCCCACAACCCTTTATGTGTTTTATCTGGTTTATCCCGGCTGCTTATACCCTTATATGCCGGGGTAACATTGGAATACTCTGGCTAAAATTAATAGTAGCGCTGTGTCTATCGTGGTTCGTAAAGAGATCATCGAGCTTGCTGAAAAGATGGTTAAGTATAAGCTTGCTGGAAGAGGATAGAAAGAGATAAGAATGGTTACTACGTGAGTCTAGCGGATATGGAGAAGAAGAGGGAGATCTACCGCTCCAGGGTAAATGTGCTGCTGAGGACGCTCGGTCTAATCTTCCTCATCCTAGGGCTTTTGACAGCCTACCTCACAGCCACAACACCACTTTATCCACCTGTAGCGGCGACATTTTACCTTATTTCAACTCTACTTGCTGTTTCAGGTGTAGTAGCGCTGGTCGCCCGGATAGAGTAAACCCTTCTTTAGGCTAGAAGTCTGTCATCACCCTAAACTGATCTACTTCCTCTACGCCCATCTTCTGGAGGAAGGCTCTTGCCGCACCCGTGACGTCTTTGGCCGCTGTGATCGCTCTGCCAACCACTATTATGTCAGCACCAGCTTTAAGAGCAGCTTCAACGTTGTTGAGTCTTATTCCACCTGCAACAGCTATCAGCACCTTCCCGCAGACCTCCCTTATCTCCCTTATATTGCCCCAAGCGTACGCCTCGTCCTCAACATCTATCGCTCTATGAATCTCAACTATATCCGGCTTCACCTTCAGCTTCCTAAGCACGTCCACTGGGTTCTGCACGTTTATAGTATCCATAAGCGAAAGAGCACCTATCTTCTTACACTCCTCTATGAACTTCTCAATCGTCTTAATCGGGGCAAGCCCAGAGAACCCTATTACATCGGCTGTGGCGTCGCCAGCCATCCTAGCCTCCACATTCCCAACGTCAAGCGTCTTCATATCAGCAATAACCACAGACTCAGGCCTAAGGCTGTGAATCTTCTGAATAACCTCAACACCATACCTCTTGATCAGAGGCGTCCCCGCCTCAAGTATGATCGCATCACTCCTTGGTAGAGCCTTAATTATCGCTTCAACGCGCCTCCAATCTGGGATATCTAACGCGACCTCTAAGTAAGGTGGCTTCTTAAGGTTGTTTATCCTAAACCCAACCATGCCGTGTATCGCTTTATCCTTCTCCTCTAAAACCTTATCTATGCTCGGGAAGCCCGATAGCGCACGCTGCAACGCTAGCTTGGTAGCAGCATAGTTATAGCGGTAGATTCGCTGATAATCCCTACCCTTTGGGTGAATGAAGACAGAGACGAGAACCACATAATCCTCAGCCTCCTCCTTCGGTATGATCCCCTCCTCAACAGCATCAGCGACAGCTTTAGCCACAGCGCTCTGCGCCGGTCCAAAGACCTTCTCAGCATCCTCAAGATCCCTTAACGTAACCTTAGGCACTATCAGAGTAGGTGGTTTAGCTGGTAGATTCGGTCTGATTACTGCGAGTATAGGTGTGTGCCCTGCTGTTGGCTGCACCAGCGCGTTCGCAAAAGCTAAACCAGCTGGTCCGTTCTTCCTGCCTATGATGAGATCTATGTGCGCTACTTCAGGCTCCTCGCCAATCAGCGCTTCCCCGACTAAGAGGTCAGTCATATTGATCTATCCTATACTCGTAGTTCATCGACCTAACAAACTCGACCAGCTCGTTCCTCTCGTTCCATATCCTTATGTGGATGTAGCCGTTTCTCTCATCCAACCCCATCACCTCCCTGCAGAAGGCTGGGAAGTCTGGCGGTAGAGGTCTACTGTTTCTAAGTAGGAATTCGAGGTACTCTTTTAGAAAGACGATCCTACCCTCCTTACCCTTATCCTTCAACTTTACTTTAAGCTTCTTGTGGAAGACGCTCTCCTCAGCTTCCTCTTCACTCATATGCTTCTGGCAACATAAATCAGCTATTAAAATTTAAGCTTTCTCCATTAGGATCTTACAAAATACCAGAGAGTAAAATAGGCATTACCGCAAGCAAGATCAGCCAAAAGTAAACATTCAAGCAAAAAGGCCACGAAGATAAAAACGTGTTCACACATGAAGCACGATGAAAAAAGAGTGAGTGCGATGGCAGAACCGATCCGATCTGATGTTGGGATCAGAATCCTCTGAATGGGTGTTTGGTTACATCCTTTTTGCTAAGAACTTCATCCACACTCGGTTCCTTTGCGAATGCGCGTTTAATAGCCAGTTTAGTAGCTGCATAATTGTTCTCATAGATCTTCTTATTATCTTCAGCCGCTGGATGTATGAAGACTCCACAGATTATACAGAGGTCTTCAGCCCTACCCTTAGGTATAACGCCTTCCGCAACGCTATCTGCAACCGCCCTAGCAACGGCTTCTTGCGCCGGGCCGAACATCTGCGTAGACTGCTTCATGTTCTTCATATCAACCTTAGGGATGATCAGTGTAACAGGCTTGGGCTGAAGATTAGGTGCTATCACCGCAAGCAGAGGTATATGCCCAGAGGTCGGTGTCGCTAACGCAGTAGCGAATGCTGCACCCACAGGTCCCTCCTTTTCACCGATCACCAAATCGATATGAGCGACTTCATTCCCCTCTCCAACTAATGCCTCCCCGACCAGAAACATCTAGCCTATCACCCCCCTCCAACTACATACCACGACTTTAGGTGCGCCTATCGCATCGGAGGCAGGTACGCCTTTGAAGCATCCTTGCAAGCAGTAACCCCAGTACTTATCCACAGGATGTCGCGAGTACTTCACGGGTATATCTAGAACAGCAGGTTTACCGGATTCAAACGCCCTTCGCAGAGCGCTCCTTATATCGTCTCCATTTGTGACCCGTTCGCCATAGCACCCTATAGTCTGGGCTAGTCTTGAGTAGTCGATCTCTGTGAAATCTACACCTATAAATCTTCCAAATAGGTCTTCCTGAAACATCTTTATTAGCCCCCACGCGTTATCATGACATATGACCACTACAACTGGAACGTTATATCTAACCGCTGTTTCTAATTCACATGCCGTTATCATGAATGACCCATCTCCACTAACGTCGATAACTTGCCTATTTGGCCTAGCGATCTTAGCGGCAATAGCCATTGGTAAGCCAAAGCCTAACTGCCCAAGACCCGAACCGTCAAGTCTACCACATCCTTGTGGTTCAAGCTGTCTCAAATAGGTTATGGCCCATACCATAGTCTGCCCACCATCATATGCCACTATTGCGTCTCGTGAAAGGATTTCTCTTAATTCTTTCATCAGTCTGGCATAAGTGATAGGAGATTTTGCATTCTCCTCAGCCTCAAATTGTGCCATATATTTTCGATGTGTTTCCTTCAGCTCCTTAACCCACTCTCTTACACCCTCAAACGGTTTAAAATTGCCTTTAAGGATTTGCAGCATATCTTCTAAGAAGGCTTTAGCATCGCTAACTATTCCGACCTCACAACGCACATTTACACCAATAACGCGTGGGTCGATATCTACGTGTATTATTTTCAGCCCAGTTTCAGGCCAGATGGGTGGTTTACCAAGTCCGATCCATTCAGAGAACCTGCACCCTATGGCTAAAATTACGTCTGCTTCTTTGATAGCTTTGATTACTGCGTCGCCCCCAATCCAACCCGAGTCTCCAACCCATAACGGGTGATCTGCAGGTATAGAACCAGCGCCCGAAATCGTTGTGATTACAGGTATACACATATATTCAGCAACCTCCCGCAGTACCGACATCGCTTGTGATCGAAGCACACCTCCGCCTGCTAGCAGAAGCGGTCTTTGAGCTTTAGCCAGCAGATCGACAGCCTTCTTAACAAGTTCTGGCTGCGCCCTGATTCTACCGATGGGCCTGTACTCCTGCGGCTCTGGAAGAGTTATTTCATCCCTCCACTCATATAAGATGTCGACTGGTAAATCGAGGTGAACCGGACCAGGTCTCCCGCTGAGTGCCTCTCTAAAGGCGCGGTGGACCATTTCAGGTATTCTGCTCCACTCCCACACAATTGTGTTCCACTTGGTTATCGGTTTAAAGAGGTCATACTGGTTTAAAGCTTGTATAGATTCTTTAAATGGATACGCCCGGAAAGATTGAACATTAGGTGTTATGACCACGATAGGAGAGCTATCACCGTAAGCGTTTGCAACGCCGCCTACGAGGTTTGTGGCCCCAGGACCGACCGTCCCACAACATACACCTGGTTGACCAGTAACCCTACTCCAAGCATCAGCCATCATCGCAGCAGAAGCTTCGTGCCTAGTCATAATAAACCTCATCTCACCGTCTCGTGCGATAGCGTCCATGAATGTTAAAAGTTGCCCGCCCGGTAATCCAAACACGTAGCGTACTCCCTCTTTTTTCAAAGCTCTACAAAGAAGCTCTCCGCCACTAATCTTGGACATAGTTGGTCATCAACCGACAGAACCTTAAATATTTTTGGTGTCAAAAATTGTAGAATGTTGTAAAGAAATCGGAAGAAATGCGATACGATGCAAACTTTGTGGTGAACTCTTATGATCTACCCTATTTGCGTTACAGCGAAGACCCTTCGAGTTGTATAAGTTTTGAGATGCGTGAGCGTTGCATAGGCGCAGGATTTTGTATAATATCGACCAAAGGCATTTTATTCTTTAATTATTCAAGCAGTATGTTATTTTTATTAGAAGGTGGTTAATCAAAACTTATCTAGTTAACATTTCTCAGAGGGAGTGTGGGAAAATGTTTAGATGTTAGTAGATGGATAAGTTTCTCTACTGCTGTTATATCTTAGCTTCCTCTTCAGCTTAACTAAGTTGTCTATCATCTCATGTATAGATATCCTGTGCCGCATTATAATCTCTCTCAGCATCCACCCGTCTTCGAACGTGTCCAACGCATCATCGAGTCTCATCAAGCACACCCTTAGAGATGAAACACATTTATCTATAGCTCTTTCTGTTTTTCGGGTGTATTCGTCCTTAAACAGACGAGGTTGTAACCAGAGCTCGTAGACACTCTTTCCTTCTCTCACGTGCTTGACCAACCTTCTAACAACATGTGCGGTGACCCTCTCCTTTATGGCGTACTCACCTATCTGCTCTCTTAGTTCTTCGTCCAGAGGTAAAAGTTCTTGGGCTACGCTAGGGTTTGTGCGATGTCGCACAAGTGCATCTTGGATAGTTTTTGGCAAGGATAGTAGGGCTATCCTTCTACTAACATATGAGTGGCTCTTGCCTATCTTTCGCGCTAATTCAGAAACGCTTCCAAAGCCATATTCATCCACATACTTTTTGAAGGCTTTTGCTTCCTCTATGGGGTCGAGAGTCTTGCGTTGGATGTTTTCTATTAGAGAAGCCTCGTAGGCTTCTTTATCGTCTAACTCTACTATGTGGCAAGGTATTTGCTTTATACCAAGCATCTTACAAGCCTCTAACCTACGATTACCCGCAACCACCTCAAATCCATCTCTAACATGCCTAACGACTATGGGGTGAAGAAGACCCTTTTCTTTTATAGAAGCAGCGAGCTCTTGTAATGAGCCTAGGTCGTCTCTTGTGGGTTGGCTAGAGGGGCGAATTTTGCTTATTTCAATCTCCTCTAATATACCTAAAAGAGGGGTTGCAACCACAGCATCTTCTTGTAAGATACTCCTAAATAAACTACTCTCTACTCTAAAAGTTAAAAAGATGGCTAAAATAAGGAGAAGCCTGTGAGCATGCCTTGCAATATAGGGAGAAGATAAGAGATGCGCTGATAATATCCATAGATGCTGGCGGAACGATGACCGACTGCATCACTGTAAGAGAGGATGGTTCTTTCTTATTAGGAAAGGCTCTAACAAACCGTGAGGATGAATCATATAGTTTCGCGGAGAGCATTAAAGATACTTTGAACGATACAAGGCCGAATTTAGAACGGTTAAGAATCTGCGCATATGCAGGAACCTTGCTGCTTAACGCAGTATTAACGAGAAGAGGTGTAAAGACAGGGTTGTTGACAACGAAGGGCTTTGAGCATCTTATTTATTTTAGCCGAGGGCATTCTTGGTTAGGTTACTCCTATATAGATAGACTACACTCTGTGACACATATGTATCCAGATCTACATCCTGGCCCCCTTGTTCCACGGCGACTTATAAGAGGTATTAGTGAGCGAGTCGACCCCAAAGGTCAGGTAGTTATACCGTTAGATGAAAAAGATGCTAGAGAGTCTATTAACGAACTTTTAGATGAAGGTTGTGAATCTATCGCTGTAGCCTACCTCAACTCGACTGTAAACCCCATTCACGAGTCGAAGACGAAGGAAATAGCTAAAAATATCGTGAAGAAACGAGGTTTAAATGTTAATGTAGTTATATCGTCAGATGTTGCACCAAGAGGTAGGGAAACTGAGCGTGCCATAAGTACGGTAATTCAAGCTTATGCTGCTGAGCCAGCTGCAAAACAGCTTCTCAGAGTTGAGAACAAGGCCAAGCAGATGAATTTCAGGGGTACCTTGTATACTGTGCTTTCCTATGGCGGTCTAGTTGATATAAGGTATCCTAGGCTATACGAAACGTTGATAAGCGGACCGATTGGCGGTATTCTCGGTTCTAAATTTATTGGTGAGATACTTGGCGAGAAAAACATTATCGCCACTGATTTAGGCGGAACAAGTTTTGACGTAGGAATAATTCGGGACGGCATAGTATATGTAGAGAGGGAACCTGAGGTCGCTCGCTATATGCTCAGTCTTCCAATGGTGCGTACAGACAGTATAGCTGCTGGTGCAGGGATGGTAGTACGCGTCGACCCCATTTCTAAGGTTATAACATTGGGCCCTGAGAGTGCAGGTTACCGTGTGGGTGTCTGCCTCGACTACCCTGAAGTCACCATAAGCGACTGTAACGTTACTTTAGGGTATCTAAACCCCGATTACTTCCTCGGCGGTAAGGTAAAGCTGAATCGAGATGCAGCGGTAAAAGCTATCAAAGAGAGGATGGCCGAGCCGCTTAACCTAGACGTATACACTGCCGCCTATCTCGCTATCGCATCACTACATGCTAGAATGAGTGACTGGCTTAATGCAACACTCATGGCTAGAGGATACACACCTTTAGACTATGTGCTATTTAGCTACGGCGGTGCTGGCCCGCTGCATATGTGGGGTTTCGATTCAATACCGTTTAAAGACTACATCACCTTCAAGTTTGCAGCAGGTTTCTCAGCTTTCGGCAATGCAACAGTGGATTACCTAATTAGGGAGCACAAAAGCGTCGACATATTTGTCCCACCGAACCCTGATAAAGAAACAGTCAGTAGGGTGGGGCAGCGGCTAAACGAGGTGTGGGAGGAGCTTGAAAATAAGCAATTGGAGATATTGACTTCACAAGGCTTTTCTCGAGAACAGATAATCTTTAAACAAATCGCATATATGCGTTTTACAGGGCAACTAGAAGACCACGAAGTCTTCTCACCTAGGAGCAGAATTTTAAGACCCGAAGATTTCAGTGGTCTAGTTAAAGCCTTCGAAGAGATTTACACATCAATATATCCAAAGGCGGCATTATTCCCAGAAGCAGGTATCGCCATAAAAGAAGTGGCCACGATTGCGGTTGTAACTGGGTTACCCAAGCCGAAGATAGTCAAGAAACCTTTAGCTGGTGAAAAACCCCTTGAGGAAGCATACAAGGGTAGTAGAGAAGTTTTTTATGAAGGAAGATGGGTAACATTTGACGTGTGGGAGATGGATCCACTGAAGCCTGGGAATAAGATCTTTGGTCCGGCGATAATTGAACATCCGATGACCACTTTGGTTGTCCCGCCAAATCGAATGATCTTTGTTGATGAATATGAGTTCATACATTATGCGAGGAGGTGAGAGTATGGGGATAGGGTATGGCGGAAAGACCCTTAAAGAAATGCTGGAAGAAG
>JAAOZN010000094.1 GCA_011605775.1 Nitrososphaerota archaeon
AAATATGGCTAGATTAGATGTATTGGCTGAAATAAAATCAGACCATACGCAAGTGCGAGATATCCTACTAGAATTGATCGACGCCATCGGCAAACGGGACGCGGAAAGATCCTTGGAGATACTACTCCGGCTAGACAAACTGACTGGACCGCACTTCAGATGGGAGGAGGAGAGTTTCTACCCAGCACACGAAAAGATCTTTGGGCGGCAGTATCTAGAGTATCTACTTGGTGTACACGACCGCATCGTCAGACGGGGAAAAGAGCTCGCATCTATTCTCTCAAAAGGGGAGATTACAGAAGAGGAGGCCAAAGTGCTACCTGAAATAATTAGAAACGAGGTTCTACCACATCCTATCGAATGCGAAGGGATAACCCTACTTACTACCAGACTTCCAAAAGAGGAATTGGAGAAGATGGCTATAGAACTCGAGAGATGCCGAAAAGAGGGCATACCGCTTCTGCAGTGGGGCGAAACGATTAAAGACAAAGCTAGGGCTGAAAGAGGCCTCAAAGCCAAAGCATTAAGCTGACTATCAAAGATCTCCCCTCTCCCTTATTTTTGAGTGGTGAAGCGTTTGGAGAACAAACTGCTCTTTCTTTCACAAGAATGGATTCGTGAAGTAACCAAGACCGTTCAAGCGGCTAGAATCAGCGACGAGGAGTTTAAGCGGATGACCTCAAACTTTACTCTGAACCTACTCTACAAGATATCCGGGCTCCCGGCTGGCTTAAAGCAGCTATACTCGGGTAAAGATGAAATATGCTTCTTCATCAAACTTGAGAAAGGGAGTGTTAGAAAGCTTCAAATCGGAACCGATGTGCCAAATGAAAAGATAGATTTCACGGTCTCAAGCGACTACCAAATAGCTAAGCAGATATTTACGGGGGAACTCAACCTAGCTACCGCCTTCTTCAACCGACAGTTCAAGGTCGAGCCGCAAAGTAAGCTTTATCGTAACCCAAGGTTTGCAGCTAGAACAATAGTAGTTGGCAACAGAATCTTCAAAATCGCTAGGCAGGTGCCTACTCACTTCCTATCCAACGAAGTTAGTATAGAGCAGATCCATAAGACTATTTTAAAATAAAGGGGCAGCGGTTTGGTTGAAAAGGTAGCTCTAATCATAAACAGCGGCTCATTCGAGCGGGTAAGCTACGCTCTAACAGTAGCGGCTATGTACGCTGCGTTTGGTATGGAAGTCTATGCCTTCTTCACCTACGGTGCCCTTTTCAGGCTTATAAAGGGTAGAACTGACGAAGTGGGTGAAGAAACCGATCCAACCGTAAGACAAAAGATTAATGAGGCGTTGGAGAAAGGCACTATACGCAGCATATCAGAGGGGATAGAAGAGTTAAAGAGATTTGGTGGTAGAATATATGCTTGTATAGCTGCTATGTCCTTCTACGATGTAATAAGAGATGAGCTTATAAGTGAGGTCGATGAAGTGATGGGTATCGCCGCTTTCCTAGAGGCAACAAGAGGGGCTCAGATCCTCTATATTTAATTAGGATTTTGTTTAACACGTCTATACCAAGATGTTTAGTAAAGTTTATTAATAGGTCACTACCACTTTCTAACCGGGATAAAAAGTCTTCTGGTGACAGGTATGAGTGAAAACAAGGAGTATGCAAATCTATACAGGCTACGGCAGTCTGTAGACCGCTGCCCTAGGTGCGGAAAAGGACCTATGGTCATGGATACGGCTGGAGGTGAACTCTTCTGCAGTAATTGCGGTTACGTGGTCAAAGAGAAGATAGAGGAGCTCGGACCAGAGTGGAGAGCCTTCTCAAAAGAAGAGAAAGAGAACCGAAGTAGAGCGGGTGTGCCGTCTTCCCTCGCTATGCACGATATGGGGCTAGCCACTATGATAGGTGTTGAGGATCGGGACGCATCCGGAAAAGCCTTACCCGCTTCGATGAAGGCTACCATAGAGAGGCTAAGGACCTGGGACGGTAGAAGCCAAGTACATGAGCCTATAGACCGTAACCTTAGGCAAGCCTTCAGCGAACTCGATAGATTAGCGGATAAACTTAGTGTAAGCGATGCGGTCATCGAGAAGGCAGCCTACATCTACCGAAAGGCTTTGGAGAAAGGTTTGGTCAGAGGCAGATCTATCTCAGCATTAATAGCAGCCGCTTTATACGCAGCTTGCAGAGACACCGAAACACCAAGAACACTTAAAGACGTGGCTCAAGTAAGTAACGTGAAGAAGAAGGATATTGCAAGATGCTACCGACTTTTGCTAAGAGAGCTGGATCTTAAGATGCCAGTCGTAGACCCGACAAAGTGTGTCTCAAGGATAGCGAGTAAGGCTGGGTTGTCAGAGAAGACGAAGAGAAGAGCGCTTGAAATCCTCCGAAAGGCTGCGGAAACAAGAACCTCAGCTGGTAAGGATCCGATGGGTCTAGCAGCAGCCGCCCTCTACGTAGCGTGCGTATTAGAAGGTGAAAACAAAACGCAGAAGGATGTCGCCGAAGCCGCTGGTGTTACAGAAGTTACCATCAGGAATAGATACAAAGGTCTTAAAGCCGCGCTTAACCTCTAGTCTGCTTAAGCTCCGCTACCAGTCCCTGCCTCCTTCGTAGCAGAGAGAATAGGTCTTCAACAATTTCTTCCGCTTCTCTTAAACTCTCTTCTTTAACCGTAGATTTCTGAGGGATCAACCCATATAGGCTGTTTATGAATTGCGCTATTTCCTCATCAATCTTAAGAAGCTCCTTGAGCACAGAGACCCTAACTTGACCCTTAGGTGAGCAAGCAAGGCGATAACCCTCCTCACAACGTTCTACAAGCTCCTGCAGAGAGACTACTTTGACGTAGAGTAGACCTACCCTATTTCCAAACTCAGATCTAGCGCTGCTGTTTAGAAGCCTATCGAGCTTCTTAAGCACTGCAGCTATCCTCCGCTCAAGGTTAGATTTAACAACTTCGTCGACTTGCTTCATAACTTTCATTGAGGCTAGCCCTGTGTTGATGGTTTTCTGAAGTTCAGAAGCAAGCCGAGATATCATAAGGGTATGTTGTTTGCCACTTATTGGGCCGCTGCGCTCTGATCTAACCAACCCTATCTCCCCTTAAACGTCAGATACCAGAACTCGATTCCTAGACTTCTTCTCCAAGAATCCCGGTGGGTAGAGGTTTGGGAACTTCTTATTTATTAAATCAAGATAGACCGCCACCTCTTCATCACTCATGTATTGGAAGAGGTAGTCACCCATGTAGGGTGAGGGGTCTCCTTCCCTCGTCATGAACTCTATGTGCATAAGCGGGTCTCCTCTCTTAATAGTTATGGGTGTTCTGTTATTATTTAGATTTACTAACTCCAACGCCAGTCTCCCTATAAACCCGCTGTGAACTTTCGCCGCATTAAGGAATGATAGACCCATCCTGCCGTATCTGCTCTTTGCTGTCAGATGGGCTACTATATTTGGTGGGGTAAAGACGACCTCATATGATATGAGGTTCTTATGCTCTAAGTAGTTTAAAGTGGTTTCTTCTTTGACGGTCAAGATATATCCGTCACCGTCTAATAGGGCTCTGTCGAAAGGGTATATGCATCTGTTCTCCTCAATTAGAGCCAGTAGTCTATCCTTACCTAAGACGCACAATCTGACGCACAACTAGCTTTCCTTCTATCCCGATTTAATCCTTCCTACTCCTTGATGAGAGAGCTAAATCTAGGGCGAGCCAGAGCAGCACTACTGCACCGAAAGAGTAGAGTGTGATCGACACAGTATCGGCAAGAAGTGTCGAACCCACTAGCTCTGTGTAGTAATCAAAAGAGCCAGAAAAGTAGTTAAAGAGGAGATGCAGAAGAACAGCGCCGTGGAAACCCCATTTAACATAGAGCCAACCCAAACATAAACCAGCCACAAAAGTTGGCAAGACTTTTCCAAGCTCCCATCCTCCGCCGTAAAACACGTGCGCTAAACCGAAGATCAGAGATGAAAAGATTAGCAAGGAATTTAACAGCGCCTTGACCCGCTGATTCTTAGTGTCGAGGAAAGCGGAAGGGCGCCAAAGCGCATATAGAGCAGATTTAAAGTCACCGTAGTAAAGAGGAAGTAAAGAAGACGCTACTCCAATCAATGTTACTCTGAAGCCTAATTCTTCAGCGAGAGGCGCGTATGTGAGGAGAGCAAAGTCAACTAGCGGCTCGCTTCTAGGAAGTGCTCCGGTCGCCACACCGAAGAGGCTTTGTAAGCATTCTAGCCCTACATTCACTAGGAGAAGCGGAGCGAAGACTGTGCCTACGGTGATAAGTGTGTTGCCTTGCACAGAGGCGATTCCTCTTAGGTAGACCAATCTTAGGGTTTGGTAGAGATTCGCTGAAGGTCCTTTTGCAGCCAAATAGACAAGCAGTAAGTAGAAGGCCAAAAGTAGAGTAAGTAGGGTTACAGCGTTAATATTCGCTTTAATCGGCGTGGCTAAGCCGAAGAGGAACAAAGGTAGAGTCTTTACAGTCTGAGGCGCATTCTCGTTGTATAAAGTGAGGGATACGTAGACCCCCAGTGGAAATGAGACGGTGAAAAAGATCAAGAAGATGACAAGTAGGGCTAAGAATACTATTTTGGCCGCTGTTTGGATGGATTTGGGCTGGTGCATAGGCTACTCATTACATTCATCCTTAGCCGCCTCAAACGCAACAGCACCAGAATAGCCGCATGCCTCACAATAATAGTAATCTGGAGTTAGCCAGCCACTTAGCTGCGATAACGATTTAAGAGGCTTAAGGCATTTGGGGCAGAGTTTAGGCGGTAGGCTAATAGGGTTTCTCCTAACAATCCGCTCCACCTTCTCTTTGCCACTCAAATTATTCACTACTGAACTTCTATTGACGATTTATTGAAGCCCATGTTTATCAATTCTTCTTTCACAGAATCTCTGTGGTCACCTTGTAGAAGCACATATCCGTCCTTCGCTGTACCGCCACACGCTAGTTTTGTTTTAAGGCTCTGTGCAAGCTTCTCTAATTCGGATTGCTTCATATTAAGCCCCTCTATCATCGTAGTCGGTTTTTTGAAGCGCCGCAT
>JAAOZN010000095.1 GCA_011605775.1 Nitrososphaerota archaeon
AGGGAGCAGAGCCTTGACAATAGGCACCTGGAGCTGCAACTTCGCCTGCCCCTGGTGCCAAAACTACGACATCAGCAGAAAGTACCCTGCACCAACAGATGAGATAATAGAGCCGAAGAAGCTGGTGAAGCTGGCGTTAGCAGAGGGCTGCCAAGGCATCTCCTTCTCCTTCAACGAACCAACCCTACTCTTCGAGTACGCTCTTGACACTTTTCCCATCGCTAGGGCGAGCGGTCTGTACTGCAACTTTGTAAGCAACGGCTACATGACAGCAGAAGCTCTACGCCTCTTGGCTAAGGCTGGTATGGATGCGATAAAGTTTGATGTAAAGGGGTGTGAAGAGGTGGTTAAAAGGTTCTGCGGCGCCTACTCAGAGCCGGTATGGAGAAACATAAAGCTAGCTAAAGACCTTGGGCTGCACGTAGAAGTTGTTCTGCTTCTAATACCAGATGTTAACAGCAACGTAGATGAAGTTAGGCAGATCGCAAGAAGGGTTAGACAGGCTGCAGGCGAAGATACACCCCTACACGTAACAAGATTCTACCCTGCCTATAAACTTACGAATAAGCCTCCAACACCAATCACAGCGTTAGAGAGAGCAGCCCAAGCGGCAAGAGAAGAGGGGCTGAACTACGTCTATATCGGAAATGTGCCTGGGCATAGATATGAGAATACCTGGTGCCCGAAGTGTGGAGCCCTTCTCATAGAGCGCTACGGCTTTGCTGTGACACGCTACGAGCTAACCAAAGATAAGAAGTGCCCAAAATGCGGTGTAAGCATACCTATAGTTGGGCCTCCTCATAAGCATCTACTATGAAGCCTAAGATATTTCTTAAGGTTAAAGGCGCATCCAAAAGTGATGTAGAACACATACTGCAAGTGATCACAGAATGCTACACCAACCTACCACATAACCTTGATGCTGTCGAGGTTAACATCTTCCAAAGTAGTAGCGACACACTCTCCTTTCTCGCAGCGCAATCTAACGCAGCCGGTGTAAAATCTAGCGGCTTTGACGAAGAATTCTACGCATACCACCACGCTTGGCTAGGCTTACCAACTATAACAATAAGTGTGGAGAAGCTCAAAACCCTAACCCAAGAGTTGGCTGATGCGTGCATAAGGCATGAGGTTGCGCACTCTGTGCTTCACGGAGAGATCCGCGACTATGTTATACCAACCCCTATACCGTATCGTAGGTTGAAAGAGGCGTGTAAACTGAATGATGATTATCTGCTTGACTTAACCTACTTGACAGCAGTCGCGGTTAAGGACTATGAGGCTACCAAGCTACTCTATTTGCATAACTATAGGTTAAATCAGCTAAGATACGCTGAACATCTATTGGATGAAGGCTTAGAAACAACCCTATGGAAGATCGTAGAGCATCACCCTCAAGCGAAAGCCCTCTTCTTAACCAGCAGCCTAAAGATACCTTTCTGCGTAAAACCACTCCTTGATCAAGAGAATATTCGCCTGCAGAAGAAGCTCGAATCCTACCTACAACCTCTTAGAGACTATCGGCGCTTATTGATGGAGGTGGTGGATGAATCAGCAGCAAGATTCACGGGCGATACATACAGCAACATACAGACAGCAGCCGAAATACACTGCGAAAAGATCTTAAAAGAAATCCTAACACAACCCGTTGAGAGAAATTACGGCTCAAGTACTTAACCTTTATAAGATCAGCATCCAGAAATCAACTGGGATGAGGTGATCGCCGCTCCAGACTGAGATCAGAGGTCCCAGCCTCTGAACGTTGAAGAACTCGCGACGATCTGACCACCTGTGTGGTGGTGTTTGTGAAAAAGATCATAACGCCTGATGAAATGCGGGCGGTTGAGGAGAGGGCTGCTGCCCTAGGCGTCTCTAGGCTACTCATGATGGAAAACGCAGGCTGCGCTGTTGCCAAAGCTGTCTTACGTCTGAGAACCCGCCTTAAGGGGGGTGTTCTTGTTGTTGCTGGGCTTGGGAATAATGGTGGTGATGGGCTCGTTGCAGCACGCCACCTAGCTGGAGAAGATGTGAGCGTCAAGGTCATCCTACTAGGTAGAGGTGAAGACATCAAGGGCGAGGAGGCTGCTGTAAACTGGGGTATAGTTCGCAGAATGACCCGCTCCATAACAACGCTGACCGCTACCAGCAGAGAGGAGCTGCTAGCGCACAAGAACCTATTTGAAGAATGCGGCGTAATCGTCGATGCTATCTTCGGCACAGGAATAAAAGGCGAAGTCAGAGAGCCATTTGCTACAGCAATAGATCTAATTAACAGCTCAAAAGCATACAAGGTCTCTGTAGATATACCCTCAGGTCTAGACCCTTTAACAGGCGAGGTTCAGAGCAAAGCGGTCAAAGCAGATCTAACCATAACCTTCCACAAAGCTAAAGCTGGGTTACTAAAGAACAAGAAGATCGTAGGTAGGCTCATTGTAGCACCTATAGGAATTCCGCCTGAGGCTGAGCTGTAAGATGGGTGTGCTGCAGATACCTGTAGGCCCTATGCAGAACTTCACCTACCTAATCTGGGACGATGAAACCAAAGAAGCTGCCATCATAGATCCATCCTGGGATCTCGACAAAGTGCTTAAAGAGGCGGAAGCAAGGTCTCTCAAAATAAGATACATACTCAACACACATACACACCACGACCACTGCTTAGGTAACGAATATGTGAAGAAGAAGACTGGAGCCGAAACCATAGGTGGAAAGGGCGCTAAGGTCAAGATCGATAAAGTTGTTGGCGACGGTGAGCATATACCCCTAGGGCAAAGTCACATTGAAGTCATAAGCACACCAGGCCACTCGCCAGACAGCGTATGCTACCTCTTCCAAGGAAACCTCTTCACAGGCGACACACTGTTCGTAGGGGAATGCGGAAGAACCGATCTGCCCGGAGGCAGCGCAGAAGACCTATACGAAAGCCTATTCAACAAGATATTAAGGCTCGATGACAGCATAAAAGTTTACCCTGGGCACGACTACGGCTTCTCACCCCACTCAACCATCGGATACGAGCGCAAAAACAACTACACTCTCAAGCAGAGAACAAAAGAAGAGTTCGTCAGGTTTATGACGACCCCCTGACGAACTCTATTTGAGTCTTGAGGAGACTACGCTCCAGTCGATGTTTTTGAAGAAGGCTTCTATGTAGTCAGCGCGCTTTAGACCGTAGTCGAGCATAAAGGCGTGCTCGAAGACATCCATGACCAGTAGGAGTCTGCAGCCAGCAAGGTGTCCTATGTCGTGCTCGTTGATCCAAGAGTTGAATAGCTTGTTTGAAATAGGGTCTAGGTAGAGGACCACCCAGCCTATACCTCTCATTACACCTGTTGCTTTGAACCCCTTCTCCCACTCTGCGTAGCTGCCGAAATCTTCAGCTATCTTCTTTGCGAGGTCTGAGTTTGGGTCTAGCGGTTTTCCGCCATTCACCAGGTTGTCGAAGTAGTATTCGTGGAGTCTCATACCATTCCACTCCCAGCCGAATCTCCTCTTTAACTCAGCATATTCTGGCGTGTTTGCTTTGCCTTCTTTCAGCATAGCTTTGAGGGTCTCAGCCAGCTTGTTGGTGTTGTTCACGTAGCCTTGGTAGAGTGTGAAGTGGTTCTTTAGAAGCTGGTCGCTGAAACCGGGTGTGCCGAGTAGCCTACTATAATCTTTTGCTTGGTAGCTCATAGTTAATAAAAGGGTGTTAAGCAACTTAAATCCGTTACTGGAGCTGAGTGCTGAGGTATGGTTGCGAAGACGATCTACATGTCAAGAGATGTAGTGAGTGGTATGCTTGCCTACTTTAGATCTCTTCACCCAAGAGAGGGCATACTCCTAATGCGGGGTAAGGTTAAGAAGGATGCGATCTACGTTGAGCAGCTGATTCTACCACCCAAACCAACTTTGGCTGAAAACTTCTCGTCTTTCTCACCCTACGATCTACCGCTAGATCTCTCGATCTTAGGTATAGCGCACTCCCATCCAAGTGGTGTTCAGCAGCCATCCTTAGAGGATTTGAACAACTTCTACGGCAGATTTATGGTGATCGCCACCTATCCATACAGGTCTGAAGCAGATATCGGCGTATTCGATAGAGAAGGAAATAGGGTAGTCTTTAAGGTGATTTAGGCTGGAACGAGGCAAAGAAAGACCAGGTCGCCCTCACCTACGTTTCTGAACTGATGAACTTCGTTCGGAGGGATGAAAACCACCGAGCCTTGTTTAATAGGGATACTCTGCTGCTTATCTCCAACTTCACCCAACCCCTCAAGTACATAGACTTCATGCTCATAGTCGTGTGCGTGAAGAGGTGTGTAGCCTCCAGGCTTTATCCTAAATTTCCGCATTACGAAGGTAGGAGCTGGCGGGTGGTTTATCAGAATCTGTATGGTTGTGTCTTTGGCACCCTCTGTCTGCACCTTCTCAGCCTTAACCGTATCCGAATCTATAACTAGCATAGCACCAACCCTTACCGTTGCAGACGAAGATAGGCTTTACGCAGCCATTTGATGCTATTGCAACAGCCTACAGGGATTCTTCTTTCTACCCCGTCTATATTGCCATATGCCATAGAGTTTACCGCATCTTGTGCATAAAACGCCCCTATTAGAGTAAAACATGATCTCCCCACCACAGCTACAGACTCCAAAGACGCCTTTATCTGTCAGCACTATAGGTTCTTCTCTAAGTTTAAGATTCCGCGGAAAATCTTCCGCTTGATATGCGTTTGCCATCATCATGTGGTTATTTTTCGCCCTATTTAAATATAACTATGTTATATACTAACGAAAGTGGTAATAAAAAATAAAATACCAACCGTTGAGATATCTTTTTCGCAATTTAAACAAATAAAATAGTGCGAATCTCCTACCTTAATTGTCTAATATAGCGCTTCCTTTAGGGCATCTTTACAGAAGCACGTGCGCTCCTTTGGTATGGTGGGTATGATATCTAGCAGAAGCCGCTTAACCTTTCCGATATTCTTCTGGAGGGTTTCTACGACTTCAGCGCCAGAGACAGGTTTCTCAGCCCACACATCATAGTCGGTTACGGTTGCTACTGTAACGTAGCAGATTTCAGCCTCCCTAGCTAAGACGCACTCCGGAACAAGCGTCATACCTATGATATCTGCGCCCCAGGCTCTAAACATCTTCGACTCTGCTCTGGTTGAAAACCTTGGTCCCTCTATGCACACGTATGTTCCGCCGTCGTGCACCTTGAATCCGAGGCGGTTGGCTGACTCTACCGCTAATCTTCTTAACTCTGGGCAGAAGGGGTCTGCTGTTGAGATGTGGCATACTCTCTGCCCCTCGTAAAATGTGCTCGGTCTAGATTTTGTTCGATCTATGAATTGGTCTGGTATCACTATGTCCCCGGGCTCCATATGTTCCCTCAGGCTTCCTACTGCTGAGGGTGCGATGATACGCTTCACACCTAGGCTCTTTAGAGCCCAGATATTCGCTCTATAGTTTATTAGGTGTGGTGGAATTCTATGCCCCTTGCCGTGTCTAGGTATGAATGCTATCTTCCTCCCATTGTAGTTGCCTAAGGTCACGAGGTCTGAGGTTGGACCGTATGGGGTGTAGACTTTGACCTCCCTAACATCTTCAAGTATCTCTGGGTCGTAGACACCAGTCCCACCTATTATCCCTATCTCAGCTTCTTCCACACTCATATCCACACACCTAATATGTAACTAGTGAGGTTACTGTGTAGCCTTTAAGCTTCTCCCTACCCTTCAGATCCAGCAGCTCTATGACAAAGGCGAAACCAACAACCACCCCACCCAGCTTTTCGATGAGCTCTGCAGCGGCTTTCGCTGTCCCGCCTGTGGCGAGAAGATCATCGACTATAAGCACCCTATCGCCGGGCTTCACAGCATCCCTTTGAATCTCCATCGTAGCGCTACCATACTCAATCGTATAGCTCACCCTCAGGGTTTCTCCAGGCAGCTTACCCTCCTTTCTTATGGCTACGAAGCCCCTCTGCAGATTCTGCGCTAGTAGAGCGCCGAATATGAAGCCTCTCGACTCTATCCCAGCGATGAGATCTATCTTCTTACCCCTCCACTGCTTCGCAATCTCATCCACAGTGTATTTGAGGGCTTGCGGATCCTTGAGCAGAGGCATAATATCCCTAAATACCACACCGCTCTTCGGCCAATCTGGGAAGCTTCGAATAATGCTCTTCAGATCCATAGCAGAAGGAAAATATTCGCTTGCAGAAATATGTTACTGTCTTGATTGCGAATAAGAAGAAACAGCAAGCTGTGGCATAACTTCTGAACCAGTTGGGCAGCGAGGCAGAAATGAGCCTTCAAAGTAGTCTTTCTGCGGCGCCTATAGTAAACGCTTTAATAAATTTGAGCGCCTTATAGTCGTCGGTGGCGGATGGGTGGCTGTAATTAGCATGGCGTTCCCTGAAAAGGTGCTAGCGGAGCTTGAGAGGAGGGCTGAGTCTGAGGGTAAATCTTTAGAGGAGTTTATCAGTGATGCAGTCTTTAAACAGCTCGGCATAACTGATCCAGAATCTAAGGCTGAGCTTCACCTGAAGTTGTGTGAGAAGTATATGCGTGAAGCTGAGGAGCTGCTTGCGAGAAAGGACTATACACAAGCGTCTGAGAAGGCGTGGGGCGCAGCATCCCAAATGGTTAAGGCTTTGGCCGCCAAGGAAGGTAAGGAGCTGAGAAGCCACGCCAGCCTATGGGAGTATGTGGACGAGTTAGCCGAGAGGCTTAGAGATGCTGAGCTAAGGCACCTGTGGGGGAGGGCGAACAACCTCCACCAGAACTTCTATGAGAGCTGGATGCCTCCTAGAGAAGTAGAGTTTTCAGTAAAGGACATCAAAACCCTTTTGGAGAAGCTTAGAACGATCTATGGGGCAGAAGCCTGAAGCCGCAGCTTTTTGCTACATTTTAGGTTAAGACTTATTACACCCTTCTTCGGCTGGTTGTGTGAGCGTATATGGTGAGAGAGGGCTTCGTTAAAGCCTGTGAAGATGATAAGCTTTCAAACAATTCGCCGCTGGTTCTCCTTTTGAACGGCGTGGAAGTTTTACTAGTTAGGGTTGGTGAGAGAGTGTTTGCCACTTCAGCCAGATGTACACACAAAGATTGCTCTTTAGGTGAGGGTTGGTTGGCTAAGGGTTATCTGGTCTGCGGCTGCCACCTATCTAAGTTCGATCCTGAGAGCGGTAAGGTGGTAGAGGGGCCAGCTATAGCTCCTCTGAAGGTCTTCGAAACCTTGGTTGAAGATGGCTTTGTCTGGGTTAAGGTTGGTTAGTTGAGCGAGGTAATCTGGCGAAGTATTCTTTGACCGCATCTCTTATGAAAGCTTCATCTAACCTACCGAAGGGTGTAGGCGTCTCTAATATCCTCTTGGGTATGCGCAGCGCATCCGCCTTGAACCCTTCTCTCCGCTTGAACTCGTGCTTTAGAGCTAGAATCTCGTAGCCAATCTTCTTCATATCCTCTAAGCTCAGATCCCAGCCGACAACCTTTAGAGCTTTCTGCACCACTTCAGGCTTATAGATTTCCCTAGCGAAGAAGCAGACGACGAGGCTCGACAGAATCTGCCTCCACGCCTCCTCCTCGAACAGCGTGTTCGCAACCGATGTTGGTGTTGGCTCTCCTTTTGATGCTAAGATCTTCTGATCTAGGCTGTAGCCTGCGCTGTCTAAGTGGCTGTGCCTAGCGCCGGTCAAGTAACCTATGTGCGCCGCTGGTCCTGTGTGGTAACCGGGCATCTCGTTTCCGCCGAACGTTAGTGCATACTCTAAGCCCCCGTATTTTGTTGCTGCGTATTCGACACCGTGTGCCAAAGCTTTGTAGAATTCGTTCGGCTGCTCCACGATATATTCAACGGCTTTTATGTATGCGTTGTAATCACCCCATCTGAGGTTCACTATCGTGCCGTCTGGTCCGCTGCTTACCACACTTTTCTCAACAGCTTCTGTAGCCCACGCTAAAGCTACGCCACAGCTCATCGCATCTAAACCAGCGACCTCAACCTCATCTATCAGCTTCAGAAGCCCCTCTGGTGAAGTTATACCCAACATGCTCCCTAAAGCGTATATGGGCTCGTAGTCATAAGATATCATAGTTGTCTTGTAGAAGTAGGGCTCTTTCTCATAAGGCTCTCTTAGGGCTGCAAGATGTATGCAGCTCACAGGGCAGTGCCCGCAAGCAACCCGTCTACCCAAATAGTTTCTAGCCAAGTTTTCGCCTGAAATTTGCTCTGCACCATCTAGGCTCGCGCTTTTCAAGTTGTACGCTGGAAGGGCTTGCAGCTTGTTAAGGGGCATCACATTCATGGGTGTGCCGATATCGTGGTACTTCTTTAAGGCTGGTGCAGTGATCTCCGACTTAAAGATCTCTTGATACAGCTCCTTATAGGCTTTGATGTCCTTAACCTTTATGTTGTTTGTACCAGCTATAGCTAGCGCCTTGAGTTTCTTGCTTCCGAAGACCGCTCCCAGACCAAGTCTGCCGAAGTGTCTATAGGTTTCTGTTATTACGCAAGCGTACCTAACCATCCTCTCACCAGCCCGCCCTATTCTCATAATGGTCCTAAGCCCAGCCTTAGGCTCCCTCTCTCTTATCACTCTACCAACAGTATAGCTGCTTCGCATACCCCAAAGCACCCTAGCGTCTCTGAAACTTGCTTTGCCGTCGTAGATTGAGAGGTAGATCGGCGTATCACTCGCCCCCCTTATAACTAGGGCACCTAAACCAGCTGATCTGAGCGCTATGCCGCTTCTACCACCAGCGTGGCTTTCACCTAAGTTGCCTGTTAGAGGTGACTTGAACATAGCTACTGTTTTAGACGCCATCGGAAAGACGCAGTTCAAGGGCCCTACTGCGAATACTATCGGGTTTTCTGGGCTAAGTGGATCGACTCCTCGCCTACATTCCTCTAGAAGAAGTTTTATGGCTACGCCTGAGCCCCCAATGTACTTTTGGAAGAGATCGTTTCTCTCCTCAATCCAGTATCGGCGTCTGGTGAGATCGACATAGAGTACGTTCTTAATAGGGTCTCCTTCGACCAACTCAACCACCTTTAGAGAGTTCCAGCACACCATAGGGGCATGCTTGAACACAGAGCCCACAGTGCACGCATATCATAGGCTTATCTGATTCATCATCCCAGAGAACTGCATCGACAGTACAAGCATCCACGCAAAGCCTACAGCCAATGCATCTAGCGGCTTCGAGAAGCACACCGCCACCAGACCTGAGTTTCAACGCATCGGTAGGGCATACAGCGGCGCAAGGCGGATCTTCACAGGCCCTACATACTTGAACCACAAACCCCCGCTCTATACCGCCAGCAGAGCGTATGAGTATGGCTGTCTTACCTAAACCCGCTGAGCCGAATCTGCGTGAGCAAGCGAACATGCAGCATTGGCAACCCACACATAAGTTCACATCGACAACAGAAAGCCTTGCTCTAGCCAACTCTACAATTAAATACCAGAGAGCCCACTATTTAGAGTTAACCCTTGCTCATCGAACCCCTTGAACTAGTAGTTGATGGCTTCAAAGTCAGAGGCACCCTATGCCTACCTGAAAAAAGTAAGAGCGTGGTCTTTACGGTTCTCCACGGATTACCTTCAACACCAGAACCAGTAGAGCAGAAGGGCTACTTGGATCTAGCATCTCTTTTCACGGAGCAAGGCGTTGCGGCTGCGCTCCTAAACCTCAGAGGCACAGGCACCAGCGAAGGATACTTTAGCCTCTCAAACTGGGCTGAAGATACTGAAGCCTGTCTAAGATACTTATCTTCGAAACTAGAAGGTTATAAGCAGTTTTTAATTGGTTCAAGCGCTGGTGGTGTGGTAGCTATCTACGTAGCAGCAAATAACCCTAACATTAAAGGTGTGGTCTCTTGCAGCGCTCCCTACACTATCAACCCAAGTGTGGCGAGAATCCTCCTTAAAAGTGCCTTATCTAGTGGTGTAATAAGAGGGAATGGTGGGTCAGACTTTATAGAGCGAGTGATCTTAGAATCCTCAAATTATGTGCCTCAAAAGTGGGTAAGAGCCTTAGCGCCTAGACCCATCCTGATAGCGCACGGCAGATTAGATGAATTGGTGCCTGTTGAAGAGGCCTACAGGCTCTATAAAGCGGCTGGTGAGCCGAAGAAGCTTCTTCTGTTTGACGCTGGGCATAGGCTTAGAGCAAACCCGGCTGATATGAGAAAGATCATCTGCGAAGCCCTAGCCTTCTTTAACCCCTAAACAATAAATACCGAGTCTTTGATGCCGATGGATGTAGTGTGGCTCCTTGAAGCCTAAGGTCGTCGCTTTAGGTTTAATCCTCTTCCTAATTGGACTCTATACTGGTGTAATCAACCCCTCAGTAACCCTTGCCCTATCAAAGTCATTAGGTTTCACCTACACATCTTACAAAGAGGGCCCTCTCCTACCCTTAACGCTGCTCAGCATCAACGCTTATGGTAGAGCAAAGGTGGACATAGATCTACCTAGCAACCCAGATAGAGTCGCTATAGTCGTAAGCTTCGAAGCAGACGGACCGGTGAACTTCTACCTTATGGATGAAGATGGGCTAAGAGCTTGGGAGGGCGGAACTATAGCTAGAGGCGGGGTCTATGCCGCCGCCATCGCTCAACCCAAATATAACCAATCTCTCTCTAACCAGACTCTCCCGCTCCAAAACGCGGGCAGATACTACGCGGTCTTCGATAACACACAAGAAAGTAGGCGGAGCGTCGTCTTAACAGTCAGCGAAAAGGTGTTGACGTATCATGTGAATTCGCAGATGGAGGTTCTGCCGCAGATAACCCTTCTTATAGGTTTCATCATCTTGCTAATAGGGTTAAAGCTAGGTAGCAAAAAGAAATCAACCTAAAACATATATATGGTCAATAGGGTGCTTCTGCTACATAGAGAAAGGCGAGGGCAAAATGAGCGTAGATATGGCTATCAAAGTCTTGGACGAAAGCCTCGGCAAAACAGTCCTCATTAAACTGAAAGGAGGTCAAGTGATCCGAGGCACACTTCAAGGCTTTGACCAACATATGAATCTAGTTTTAGACTCTTCAGAATCCATCTTAGAGGATGGCAGAACCGAAAAGCTCGGAACCATAATAGTTAGAGGAGATAACGTGGTGATGGTCTCTCCGCCATAGCGAGTGAGATGCTATGACTAAAGGAACACCCTCGTTTGGAAAGCGTGGCAAGCATAAAACCCACATAGTGTGCAGAAGATGTGGTAGGCACTCCTACCACGTAAGGCACAAAGTGTGTGCACACTGCGGATATGGAGCAAGCCCGAAGATAAGAAAGTACGCTTGGCTTGGTCAGAAGATCAGATAGCGCTTGGAAAGTTTAACTAATACCGCCGAACAAATAAGGTGTGGTTGGACCTAATAGCCGCTGCGGTTGGAGGAGCAATAGTAGCTGCTGTAAGCGTATCCTACTACCTATACCGTACAAGATTTGCCCAAGGTAGGCAAGCTCAGCCTAGCGTAGTAAGCCCGATTAAATTGGATCTTAGAAGTAGAGGTGTGGTTGAGAAGCAGGTTACAGATGTAGAGATGGAGAGGGCTAAGCGCGAGCTTAAGACTCTCCTTCTTGAGAAGGAGCTTGTTACAGGAGCGATCACGAGGCTCTACGAAGCCGAAGCAGCTGGTAAAATAGGTAGGGAGGATCGTGAGAGGCTTTCAGCCAAGTATAGGGAGCAGCTTAGAGAGATAGAGGCGAAGCTAAGTGATTTGAATCTGATAATAGAAGTAGGAGAGCTTGAGAACCTTAGGCAAGAACTGCTCAACCTCTTTGAGAGAAAGATTGCGCAGATAGAGGATAGGTTGAAAGAAGCTAGAGCTCAGCTAGAAGCGTTAAGGGGAGTGCAGCAGCCTGCGACAGAAGAACTTAAACCAAAAGTAGCTGTTGAGGAGAAGAAGGTTGAGCGCAAAAAGAAACCACCTGAAAGCGAAGCAGAGTCAAAGATAAAGGAGATCAGGGAAGAAGTCTTGGATGCGCTTGCTAGACTTGAGCAGATAGATCTAGAAGGCTGAAGGGGTTGCAGGAAGAGCACATCTACAAGATGGCGAAGGTCGTGGCATCCATAGCCCCTAAGAGTGGTGTAATTGGCTTAGGTAGCGGCTCAACTGTCGCAGCCTTCATCGAAGCACTATCTAACACAGAGAGGGCGAGGGCTTTAACGATCATACCTTCATCTATGCAGATAGAAGCCAAAGCCTTAGAGCGTGGGTTAAGGATAGGCGACCCATCGCTCATCAAAGAGATAGAGTGGACCTTCGATGGCGCTGACCAAGTCGATAAGCGCCTTAACTTGATTAAAGGTGGAGGAGGTGCCTTGCTTAGAGAGCGTGTGCTCTTATCAGCAGCCAAAAAGTGTGTGATTATGGTTGATGAAAGTAAGGTTGTGGAGCGACTTAACAGAGCTGTGCCTATCGAGGTTCTACCCTTCGCAAGATGGTATGTAAAGGAGAGGCTGGAAGCGCTTGGAAGTAAGGCGGTTGTCAGAGCAGATAGAAAAGGCTACCCCTATATTACGGAAAACGGCAACATAATATTAGATGTAGATTTTGGCGAGATCACCGAACCAAAACTACTCCACTATAAAATAAAGGAGATAGCTGGGGTGATAGATACAGGTCTCTTCACCCTCCCCTCCCCAATTATCTACGTCGCTCGTAAAGACGGCTCAGTCTACCAGTTAAGTGAAGCTTCACTTTAGCGATTCTAACGCTTCCTTCAAGCTTATCTGGAATGGGCCAAGCTTACCGCCGAAGTTAACGGCAGAAATCTTCTTTACACCCTCTACTTCAGCAGCCGCTCTTACGCCAACCGCTGTAGCCTTCTTGACCACCTCGGTCGTTATGCCGTTAAACACGATCTCGTAGATGCTCTTAACACCATCCGGAACCTTGGAGTCTGGCACCACACCTTTAAGCACTGGGCAGAAGGGGTGGTTAGTGGATGCTGGGAGCTTATACTTCATTGACCCAACCTTCGAGCCTGATCTACATATCCCGCCTGGAAAGGTTAGCACTACACCTTCTATCTTCTCCATAGCCTTCACAGCCTGCATAGCCCCTTTTAGCGCTGAAGCTTGATCCTCCGCCATCACCAGGAAGTTTCCGCCAGCCACACACCTTCTTATGCCGAATTTATGCTCTATTATGAACTCGCCCTCCATAACTGGTATTCGCCAGATTGTCTTATCGCCCAACTTATCCTTCTTCTCATAGCCGTCTCCGAACATTCTGATAGATGCGCCTATCCGAAGCATCTTTCTCGGATGTGGCATTGCATCAAAGGCTGCTGTAGTAGGGCAGGTCAGAATACACTGCCCAATTCTGGAGATGAGCTGAGCTTTGAGCTCGTGTCCAGTCCTATGGTAGATCTGAATATATACTCCAGGGCGCCCATCAGGTGTCTTCTCAGGTGGAACAAGAGGTCCTTCAACACCCGCCTCAGCTGGAGACATAATTATGGATGAAGCGAAGCCAGTAGCGGTTCTCGCCGCTATTCGAGCCCACTCCTCGTTCGCCGCTGTGATAAGTATCCTACTTGCAAGCATTGGGAAGGCTTCAGCAAACGTATCCTCAATCTCAACCTTCTGTGCCATAAAGATCTACTAATACGCTACATAACACATTAAAAACCTTTTTCCCTAGATTGATGCAAAGCTACCCGAACGCTTCTACGGAGAATATGACATTAGGTGAAAGTCTTGCTAATCGGACTAATCCTCCAAATATGTTAGCGAGGGCGAACGCTAACCTTAAATAGCGTTGATAGAAAGTGGTGGAGGGTTCAAGTAGGTGTTGTCTGCGTCTGGTCGAGTATATAGCGCCGCTCTCCTTTTGGAAGACGGCACGCTTTTTCTTGGACGCGGTTTTGGATATCCTACACAGAAAGTAGGCGAAGTCGTCTTTACCACTGGTATGGTGGGTTATACTGAAAGCATAACCGACCCCTCGTATAGAGGGCAGATCCTGACCTTTACCTATCCTTTGATAGGTAATTACGGCGTCCCATCCTACAATGATGTTGATGAGCATAACATACCTCTAAACTTTGAATCGGATAGAGCGCAGGTTTCTGGGGTTGTGGTTAGCGAGGTCTGTAGAGCGCCTAGCCACTGGCGGTCTAAGAAGAGTCTTGACGAGTGGCTCTATGAAGAGGGTGTGCCAGGAATAGAGGGTGTAGATACACGGGAGTTGACCAAGCGGCTTAGGGTGCGCGGTGTTATGATGGGTGTAATAGCGGTCTCTGAAGACGAAATTGACATAGAGGGCATGAAGATGAGGTTAGCGAAGGCTGAGAGGTATGGTGAACAGGACTCCGTAAGCATGGTCAGCATTAAGGAGCATAAGATCTACGGGGAAGGTGAGGAGCGAGTTGTGCTGATAGACTGTGGCGTAAAATACGGCATAATAAGAGAGCTGCTGAAGAGAGGTCTAAAAGTTATTCGAGTCCCATACGACACACCGGCCTCTGAGATCCTTGAATACAACCCAAAAGGCATACTTGTAAGCAACGGGCCAGGAGACCCAAAGATCTGTGCGAAGACTATACGGACTGTAAGCTCACTGATAGATGAGGGCATACCGATGCTAGGCATTTGTCTCGGTGTGCAGATAATAACCCTCTCATTAGGAGGAGACACATACAAGCTGAAGTATGGGCATAGAGGGCAGAATAAGCCGTGCTTAGACCTTAAAACTGGGCGCAACTACATCACCAGCCAAAACCACGGCTACGCTGTAGACCCAAGATCACTAAAAGGGAGTGGATTGGAGGTTTGGATGATAAATGCGGATGATAAGACGGTAGAGGGGGTTTATCACGAATCTAAACCTCTTTTGGCTGTGCAATATCATCCAGAAGCTTCGCCAGGGCCCTACGATACCACCTTCATATTCGACTTGTTCGCTGAGAGGATGGAGGTGAGGAGCCGTGCCGCGTAACCCGGATATAAAGAAGGTTCTCATCTTAGGTAGCGGGGCCATTAAGATAGGTGAGGCGGGTGAATTCGACTACTCAGGTAGCCAGTGTCTTAAGGCGATAAGAGAGGAAGGTATAGAGACCGTCCTCGTAAACCCAAATATAGCTACCATCCAGACCGACAAGAGGCTGGCGGGTAAAGTCTATTTCTTACCCGTCAACGCTGATTTTGTAACTGAGGTTATCGAGGCTGAGCGTCCAGATGGTATCGTTCTATCTTTTGGTGGGCAGACCGCTTTAAACTGCGGTGTTGTTTTAGCGAAACGTGGTGTATTAGAAAAGTATGGTGTTAAGGTGCTCGGCACACCTATTTCAGGTATCGAAGCAACGGAGGATAGGGATCTCTTCCGCAAGACTATGTTGGATGCTGGCATACCAGTAGCGAGAAGCGTAGCTGTGTATTCGCTTGAGGAGGCTAAGAAGGTTGTTAAGGACTTTGGTTACCCTGTGATGGTGCGTGTAGCTTACACGCTCGGAGGTAGGGGTAGTGGTGTTGCGTTCAACGAGTTCGAGTTTGAAGAGATTGTAACAAGAGGTTTAACGAGCAGCCTTACTCACCAGGTGTTGATCGAGGAGTACATAGGCACTTGGAAGCAGATAGAGTATGAGGTTATGAGAGATGCCTACGGAAACAGCCTAACAGTATGTAATATGGAGAACATATTGGCGATGAGGGTACACACTGGTGATAACATCGTCATAGCGCCGTCACAGACCCTCAATAACCGCGAGTACCACCTTCTAAGAACTGCAGCCCTCAAAGCCACACAAGCCTGTGGGATAATAGGGGAGTGTAACATTCAGTTCGCTTTAGAGCCTAACTCAGAGAGATACGCTGCTATCGAAATAAACGCCAGACTGTCCCGCTCATCAGCATTAGCATCTAAGGCGACTGGCTATCCAATAGCCTATATTGCTGCCAAACTAATCTTAGGCTACTCTCTACCAGAGCTGATCAATAAGGTCACAGGCATCACTACAGCAGCCTTCGAACCCTCGCTCGACTACGTGACTGTCAAAATGCCACGCTGGGATCTAACGAAGTTCGATAAGGTTACTCGGCACATCGGCACACAGATGAAGTCTGTAGGTGAAGTTATGGCTATAGGTAGATGTTTTGAAGAAGCACTGCAGAAAGCTATCCGAATGTTAGATATCGGTCGAATCGGACTTGTAGCAGATCCAAGACGTGAACCCTTGACCGACCCAGATAAAATCGAATCGAGGCTTCAACGTATGACTGATGAGATAATCTTTGATGTAGCTGATGCTCTTAAAGCTGGTTTTACGGTTGAGCGGATAAGCAAGTTAACCAGCATAGATCCGTGGTTCATAGAAAAGATAGCCAATATAGTTGAGATGGAGCGGCTTCTGAGGGAGAATGCGAGGAAGGTAGCGAACGGCGGCGCCCCAGATTTGCTTCGTAAAGCCAAGCAGCTAGGCTTCTCAGATGCTCAGATAGCGGAATGCATTGGTATATCGGCGGCTGAGGTGAGGGATCTGCGGAGGAAGCTTTCGATTACACCAGTGGTTAAGCAGATTGACACCTTGGCTGCTGAGTGGCCTGCAAAGACCAACTACCTTTACCTCACCTATAACGGGGCTGCCGATGATATAGAGTTCAAGCCCGTGAAGAAGGTGATCGTCTTAGGCGCTGGCACATATAGGATAGGGAGCTCGGTTGAATTCGACTGGTCTACTATGAATATGGTTTGGGCGCTGAAAGAGAATGGGGTAGAAGAGGCGATTGTAATCAACTGCAACCCAGAAACGGTTTCGACAGACTACGATATGAGCGACAAGCTCTATTTTGAGGAACTAACGCTTGAAAGGGTGCTAGATATTTATGAGAATGAGAGACCATTCGGCGTCGTAGTCTCGGTAGGTGGGCAGACGCCTAACAATCTCGCTCCTCATCTAACAGCCTATGGTGTGAAGATATTGGGCACAGAGAGCGTGAACATAGATAGGGCTGAAGATAGGGCTAAATTCAGCGCACTTCTCGACGAGCTCCACATACCTCAACCAGAGTGGAGTGCTTTCACATCTCTAGAGGACGCTAAAGAGTTTGCTAAGAAAGTTTCATACCCTGTTTTAGTTAGGCCTTCATATGTTTTGAGTGGCGCCGCTATGAGAGTAGTCTGGACTCCGAAGCAGCTGGAGCAGTTCCTCCTTAGGGCTGCTAAGGTCAGCCCAGAGCACCCGGTTGTGATAAGCAAGTTCATTATGGATGCGCAGGAGTTTGAAATAGATGGTGTATGTGATGGTGAAACCGTGTATATCGGTGCTGTTATCGAGCACCTTGAGCAGGCTGGTGTGCACTCTGGAGACGCTATAATGTGTATCCCGCCTCAGCGCCTACCAGTTCACGTTCAGCAGAAGGCTGTAGAGTATGCTACCAGGATCGCCAGAAGCCTCAAAATAAAAGGTCCCTTTAACATACAGTTCCTCTACAAGGATGGAATAATATATGTTATAGAGTGCAACCTTAGGGCTTCCAGATCCATGCCCTTCGTTTCTAAAGCCACTGGCGTAAACTTGATTTCGCTAGCAGCGGCAGCGATGCTTAACGGTAAGATCCCAAACTTGCCTAGAGGAGACCACTCTATGACACAGGTCTGCGTGAAGGCGCCGCAATTCTCGTTTATGCAGCTCGAGGGTGCAGATCCGCAGCTAGGTGTAGAGATGCGTTCTACAGGTGAAGTTGCGTGCTTCGGCAGTACCTTCTACGAAGCTTTAATAAAGGCTCTGATAGCAGTTGGGTACAAGATCCCCAAGCCGAACGGAAACATTCTGATTACTGTAGGTGGTGTTCAGCTGAAGGATAGAATACTCAACCTAACTAGAGATCTTATTGACCTCAACTTCAATGTGTATGCCACTGAGCATACAGCGGAGTACTTAAGGAAAAGAGGTGGGCTGCAGGTTAGTGTCCTTAACAAGATCAGCGAGCCTGAGAGGAAACCCAATATCCTTGACTATCTTGTGGAAGGTAAGCTTGAGCTCATCATAAACATACCTTCAACCACCGTTCTGGAGAAGTTCGCGAGTATGCTTGAGGATGAATATCTGATTAGGCGCAAGGCTGTCGAGCTAGGTGTCCCGGTGTTGACTACATACGAGGCAGCCGAGGCCTTCGTTGAGGGCTTAAAGATGATGAGTAAACGGGAACTAAAGATACCTTACACTAGGGTTTAAGTAAGATCTTCCCAAAATGTCTATTCTCTTCCATCTTTAGGTGCGCTCTTCTTGCATCCTTAAGCGGGTAGATGGAATCTATTATCGGTCTCAACAGACCTTTATCAACGAAAGCCAACGCCTTAAAGAGATCTATCTTAGTTCCACCATATGTTCCTATAAGTGTAAGATGTTTGGTGTAGAATTCTCTTATATCTATCTCCCCGCTGTAACCACTTAGACCACCGAAGGTTATCATCCTACCACCTACTGCTAAGCACTCCAAGCTCCTCTTCCAAGTAGCTGAACCCACATAATCCAACACTACATCAACTCCTCTGCCTCCTGTAGCCTCTTTAACTAACGAAGGCACATCATCACTATAGTGGTTGAACACATAGTCGGCAAAGAGCTTAGCTTTTTCAGCTTTCTCTTTGCTTCCTACTGTTGTAAAGACCGTCGCCCCAACTATCTTGGCCAACCTAGTAGCAACAGTTCCAGCACCGCTTCCTCCAGCCCAAATAAGGATACTTTCGCCAGCTTTAAGTCCGCCTCTAGCAATTAAAGCGTGCCACACAGTTGTGTAGTCGACAGGTATGGCCGCATACTCTTCTAAAGGCATCTTAGGTTTAAGTGGTATAAGGTTAGTTACAGGAGCACTTACATATTCAGCATACCCTCCATCTGTATGGAAGCCTATCAGCTTTAGAGAGACACAGCGGTTTTCGTTGCCGGATAGGCAGTGTATGCATCTGCCACAGGTCACGTATGGGTGAATAAGAACAGGCGAGCCTATAGAGAGTCCTTCTGCTTTTCAACGTACCCTGCGATGTCGCATCCGAGTATATGGGGAAGAGGCGCTGTGGTCTTAACAACTCCTTTTCTAGTCAAAATGTCTAATCTGTTTAATGCGCAAGCCTCAACCCTAATTAATGCCTCACCCTCTTTAATCGTCGGTTCACGTCTCTCTTCATATATCAGCTTCTCAGGTCCACCGTGCTCATAGTACACTACAGCCTTCATCTACCACCCTCAAGTCTAGATCACTTATTAAACTGTAGGTAATAAGCTAGAGCGGTTGCCTATCAGAGTGTATGTATATGAGATGCATCAAGACGACCCCAAGAAATGTACCTCAGCAAAGATGTGCAGAATGCGCCTAGCAACCCCAATCTATAGACTGAGCTCTATTCATCCTAGGATGGTCGTACTCGACCCGACCTCAACTAACATATTTGCACCAAAAGAGGATGTGTCACACGGTATCGTTATCATAGACTGCTCTTGGCAAAAGGTTAACGAAGTCTTTCTGCACAAGATTAAAGGCAGAAGGGTTAGGTTGCCCCTTCTCATAGCCGCAAACCCAGTACACTACGGGCACATAGGTATACTCAGCTCACTAGAAGCAGCCGCAGCAGCTCTCTATTTAGTATCTGAAAGAGAGCAAGCTGAGAAGATGCTGAAGATCTACAAGTGGGGACCCAATTTCCTAGTGCTCAACAAAGATCTGCTTGACGCTTATTTAGAAGCCGGGTGTGAATATGGTATCTTAGAGGTTGAGAAGAAGATATTCAGAATCGCTGGAGAAAGGGTTAAAGCAGATCTGTTAGATGCCTCTAAGCGCTAATGGTTAAAGTCGAAATTCTTGTGTCACCTAAGTGCGCCTATTGCGATGCAGTTAAGAGGCGTGTCTATAAGGTTGTTGAGGAGCTAAAGGCGCAGAAGATAGATGTGAGCGTTAAGGAGACCGATGTCATAAGGCATCCTGAGATTATGTTAAAGTATGAGATCACATCCACACCAGCCATAGCAGTAAACGGTAAACTAGCATTTATCGGTGTACCAAAAGAAGAGGAAATCAAACACCATATCGAATCTCTGGTGAAGAAAAATGAATGATCTATCTGAAGAGCTATACTTCACCTGGCTCATACCAAATAAGCTAGCAGGCTGCAGGGGGCCGAGAAACATAGATGATCTAAAGTTTCTCAAAGCCGCTGGTGTAGACTGCCTCATACGTCTAGCTGACATCGACGAAACCTTAGTCTCAGCAGAAGATGTAGGAGAGGCTGGCTTAGAAGATTACCATGAACCTGTGCCAGACTACTGCCCCCCATCTCAAGCCCAGCTCGACCGTCTAATACTTTACATAGATAAGAAGATAAATGAAGGTAAACGCGTGGCAGTTTCTTGCAGGGCTGGTGTGGGGAGAACAGGTACAGTGCTAGCCTGCTACCTTGTATACAAAGGCTTAGATTACGAGTCTGCACTCGCCACAGTCAGAGGAAACCGCCCAGGCTCAGTCAAGACCCTGCAGCAAGAGAACGCAGTCAAACGGTATGCGCAGAGGCTTCTGAGTAGGCACTAACCTAGCTTCTCCTTAGTAGGATACTTGATAGAACTCACTGTAATTATGGCTGTTTCAGTCTTGACAATACCTCTCACACCCCTTATCTGCTTTACGACAATATTCCTAAGATCATCCATACTTCGAGCGTTCACTTTCGCTATGATATCATATTCCCCATAAACTACATTAACTTCTTCAACACCCTCTATCTTACTAAGCGCCTCAAAGACCTTTGCTTCAGCGCCAGCTACAACCTTAATTAACACATACGCGGTAGGCACGGTATTTGAATCGGGTTGGTTAAAGAAAATATCTTCGCTTCTGGAGACGTTTCTTCGACAATTGTCTAGGATGCTTGGGGCTGCCCTTTACCGCGGACTGCCTCATCTATCTTAATCTGAAGTTCCTTTATATTCTCCCTCAGCCTACTCTCTTGTTTACTCAAAACGAGTAGCCTAGTGTTAGCTAACTCCTTTCTCTCCTCAAGCTCCTTCAGCAGATCGTCACGCTTGACCCTTATCAACACACTACCCGCTGACTTATAAACTGGCTCGGCTTGATCAGCCTTTCTCAGCTCCTCTAAAGCCTTCTCGACCTCTGCGGCTTCGAGCTCAACCTGCTGCTTCTGAACAAGGATGGCTTGCAAGCTCTGCTGAAGTTGCTCAAAACGTGCAAGCTGCTCTCTAAGCCACGGTGGAATTTCTTGGCTAGACATCCTACACCTACTCCTTAAGCAACATATTAATTAACTCTTTGCTAGTCGAAGATATAGGTTTGATGAGTGGTATATGAAAATATGGTTAACCACTCTTTAATACGAATCGATTGAAGCAAATCTTTATCTACAGATTGTTAGGAGAATTAACCGCTTGGTTTGATGGTTAGAAATCTTCTCTGCGTTACCCTAGCCCTCCTACTCTTAACCTCGAACATCTGGCTTCAACCGATATCTGCAAAGATCTTCGAGGCCCCTCTACCAATCCTCCCCGATTATGAGGTAAACGATGCCCCTACACTTTCGAAGGTAGATGGCTCTAAAGATTATGTTAGAGTGTTGATACAGTTCAGTGGCTCTGATACACCACATTTACCCGACGGCTCTAGGATTTTAAGAAGATATTCCATTATCCCCTATCTTGCTGCTGAAGTCCCCATCAATAGGTTAAATGAAGTTAAGGGGTTGAGCGTCCAACCAGATAGGGTCTTCAGCCTTCAGATGCTTAAACAAGCAGAGAGTAAGCAGAGCTTTGAGGTTGGTGTCAACTACCCTCATATAGGAAGCTACCCCACTCTGCTAAACGAAACCGCCCATCTAATAAGAGCGGATGAGGCTTGGGCTGAAGGGTACAGGGGTAGGGGCGTGATAATCGCTATCATCGATACCGGTATAGACAAGAACCACCCCGATCTCGACGATTTGGATGATGATCCTCTTACAGACGACCCAAAGGTCTTGGCTGAAGTAGCTTTTCTGCCAAGCGGCTCTAATGATACCAGTGATGTTATTGGGCACGGAACATTTGTGGCTAGCGTCGCTGCTGGGACAGGTGCTTCTGGCGGTAGGGGCTTTAAAGCTACATTCGCATCAACCAAGGTTTTGAATGCAACGATTATCCCACATACCCAGAGGGGTGTTGCGCCTGAAGCCTACCTATACAATATCAAGGTCTTTAACGAAAGCGGTTTAGCGTATGAGTCTGATATTATTGCTGGTATAGAGTGGGCTGTAGAGCATGGCGCTGACGTCATAAACCTAAGCTTAGGTGGCACACCGAATTCACCACCGTCTGAAGACCCGCTCGCTCAAGCGATAGAAGCTGCTGTGAGAAGTAATGTTGTTGTAATTGTTGCTGCGGGTAACAGCGGACCAGGCTTATACTCTATATTAACCCCAGCAATAGCACCAAGCGCCATATCAGTGGGTGCGGTCTACGAAACAGAGGAGTTAACCTACTTTAGCAGTAGAGGACCAGCACCATTCGACCTAACCTGTAAACCTGATCTCCTAGCCTTCGGCGCAGCTGTAATAGGTGCTAACGCTTTCTACGCTAAGAGAGATGAGCCAGCATATGTTGAAATGTGGGGCACCTCCGCGTCTGCTCCTCAGGCTGCTGGAGCGGCTGCTCTACTCATTCAAGCGTTTCCAGGGATAAGTGCAGTTGGTGTTAAAGCTGCTTTGATTGAGGGCGCAAAGTCTCTATCACTAGACCCTATGTTCCAAGGCGCTGGGCTGCTGGATGTAAAAGGCGCCTTAGAGGCGGCCCAAAAAGCTAACTTAACACAACGTTCGTTCACCATTAAATCCGTTGTCAAAGACCCTACACCAAAGCTAGAGTTCGGCGACCCCCTCTTAGGCATCAAGGCTCTTCTAGTAGGGTCC